>JAEUJR010000781.1 GCA_016793585.1 Archangium sp. | reverse complement strand
GGAACGAAGCTGGGCGATGCCGAGAGCGCCGCCAAGGAGTGCACGCTCGTCGAAGCCGACCTCATGGAGCTCAAGGCGGCCTACGAGCAGTACTTCCTCGGGCAGGAGCGGCGGCCACCCGCGCAGCTGCACGCCGACTTGAAGAAACGAATGCAGGCGCTGCGGAACACCTTCGTGAACTCCACGCCGGTGAAGTTCCGCATTCAGAACCTGCAGCAGCGGGTGACGACCTTCGAGCGGCTCTGGGAGCGGTCGCTGCTCGAGATGGAGAACGGCACCTACCGCCGCGACCTCTTCAAGGCGAAGCGTCACCTCGAGCAGCGCCAGAAGAAGAAGAACGGCACCGCGTCGGACGAACTCGACGACCTGCACATCGACGAAGACCTCGACCTGTCGGACCTCGACAGTGATGGAGACTCGCTCGACAGCGCCATGGCGGCGGCGGCCGAAGCGGTCGCGAAGCCGAAGGCGCCGGCCATCGCTCCGCTGGTACCGCCCATCGCGCCCACCGTTCCTGCGATTGCGCCGCTCGTTCCCGGCGTGGCTCCCGCGCGGCCCGTGACGTCCTCCGGCATTCCCGCCATCACCGCGGTGCACCCCGGCGCGACCGGCTCGAACCCTGCGCTCAAGCCTGCGGGCTCCACGGGCGCGAACCCGGCGCTGCAGCGGCCCGTCACCAACCCCGCCATCAAGCCGCCCGGCGTCACCGGCACCAACCCTGCGCTCAAGGCGCCTCCGTCACGCCCCGCGGCGCCGGTGGGCTCCGACGGTGGGCTCAACGAGCAGAAGATCAAGGCCATCTACGACGCGTACGTGATGGCCAAGCGGCGCTGCGGCGAAGACACCTCGAAGCTGTCGCTCGACTCGGTGGCGACGACGCTGCGCTCGCAGGTGCCGACGCTCATGAAGCAGCACAACGCGAAGAGCGTCGAGTTCAAGGTCGTCATCAAAGACGGCAAAGCGGTGCTGCGCGCGCTCCCGAAGGAGTGAACCCCTTCATTCAGTACAGAAACGACACGCCAGCCCACGCTCCGAGTGAGTTGAGCACCTCCGACGAGCGCTCTTTGATCAACCCACGCGCGAGGTTCGCGTCGGCGCTCGGCAGCGAGCTCGCCTTGCAGCTCGCCGTCACGGGCTGCAGCGGAGCGCTGGCGCTGGACGAGAAGTCGGCCGCGGAGCACCCGTTCACCTGTTCGACCCGCGCCGTGTACACGACGTCACGCAGCTCGAGCCGGAGCGCGACGTGCTCGCCGAGCGTCAGACGAAAGCCGGCGCCGACCGCGCCCATGAAACGAACGCCCGTGTCTCCATACGTCGCCGCGGTGCTGGTCTCGGGTTTGAGCAGGTGCCGCGTGCCACCCATGCCGGCGCCCGCGTTGATGACGACGCTGAACTGCGCGAGGCCCGAGTCGAAGAGCGCGAACTTTCCGTAGAACGGCGCGACCTCGACGCCCGCCATGGCCGTCCACGTCCACAGGAGTGACGACGCCGACTGCGCCGAGAGCCACGCGTTGTTCGCGAGCTCGCCGTTGAGCCGCGACTCCTGGTTGTGCCAGTTGCCGCCACCCGAGAGCGTGAGCCCGAAGTGTTCGCGCAGGTGCCAGGTGAGCTGCCCCATGGTGCCCACGTGCTGCGTGTACAGCCCGTTGAGCTGCGGCACCGCGGGGTACAGCGTGAACTCGAGGCGGCCCGAGTCGCTCACCGGCTTCTGCTCGACGACGTGCAGGCCGACGTCGGGGTTCTTCAGGGGGGCTCCGTTGACGACCTGAGCCTGACTGACGACGAGAGGAAGAATGAGTGCGAGCAAAGGCGTGCTCCTTCAGCGCCGGCCGGAGCGGCAGGGTAGGCAGGCTCGCCCCTTCGACGGAAGACCCCCGCCACGCAGGCTCAATCGGAGCAGCCGATGCCGATGTCGGAGACGTCGACGTCGGGCGTGAGCACCGTGAGCAGGGCTCCGTCGCGGCCCGCCAACGTCAGCTCGTGTTTGCCCGCGGCGTTGCCCATGCGGCCCAGCCACAACATGCCGAAGCGGCCGTCACGCAACCCGCAGGGAGAGACCGCGTTCTCGAAGGTGCGCGCGATGGGCGTGGGGGCTCCGGTGGCGGGCAACAGCCAGATGGTCTCGGGAGAAGCGCCCATGATGGGCCAGCTGCCCTGCATCAGCACGCCGTCGAGCGAGTCGTGGGGAAACTGCACGAAGTTCTCTCGCGTGTTCGGCAGCGTCGACGGGCGCGCCAGCACGCGAAAACCCGAGCCGTCGAGCTTCACTTCGCACGCGTCGTTGTTGCCCGACTCCGGGTACGTGTCGGCGCCGCAATCGAAGAACACGCGCTGCTGGTCGAACGAGAGCGCGGGCATGTTGTTCCACTGCGCCGTGGAGCTTCCCGTGAGCAACGTCGGCGCGCCCCAGGTGGAGCCCGTCTTGCGCGTCACCCACAGGTCGTTCTCGTGAGGCCCTTCGCGCGACGGGTAGACGACGATGGAGCCAGTGGTGTCGACGGCGGGCGTGCCCTCGATGGCCTGCTCCATGCCGCCGGGCGAGACGAGTGACAACGACGAGAGGTCGCGCGGAGCGATGGCCAGACACTCTCCGAGCGAACACGCGAGCCGGTCGGTCGAGAGCACCAGCCACGCGCCGTCGAGCGAGGGAATCAACCAGCGGTCACGCGTGCCGGCGCCGAAGCGGGCGAGCGCGGTGCTGACGTTCTCGGGCGTCGCACCGGCGCGCGCGTCGATGCGGAAGACCTTGTCGTCGAAGCTGTAGGTGAAGTGCCCGGCGCCCGTGCTGACGATGGGCCCGGCGTCAGGAGCCCCGGAAGAACCGCCACAACCCGCCAGCAGAATCAGGAACGATGCTCGAAGACCACGCATCGAGCCATCGTGCCTGAAGCCGGGTGGAACGGCTGCTGTGAAGCGCTCAATAGAGCAGCTGCGTGCTCGACGGCCCGGCCTGGCCCGCGTTTCCAGGAGAGGTGCCCGCGACGCCGCCAGTGCCGGTGGTGATGAGTGAGGAGCCGGTCGACGTCCACGAGGAGCCGTTCATGTTGCGAACGAGGCCATACGAGGGCCCGCCAGAGCCGCCGCCACCGTGCCCACCGGGTCCACCGTTGCCGCCATTGCCCCCCGTACCCCCGCGGCAGGCCGTACCCTGACCGGTGCCATCACCGAGCGGGTCGTTGCCGCCGTACGGCGACGTGCCGCCCATGCCGCCCATGCCACCGCCGCCGCCGGCGCTGCCGGTGCCACCACGGCCACCCGTGCCTGCCGTCACCGAGACGTTGCGCGCCGAGACCTGCGAGTTCGAGAGGAAGACGCCGATGGAGGCGCCCCCGCCGAGCCCGGGCTGCCCCGCCGAACCACCGCAGCCGCCACCACCACCACCGCCGCCCGCGCTGCCGTAGCTGATGCACCCCGACACCGCCTCGATGCCGCCGCAGCCGCCGCCACCACCGCCGCCGCCGCGCCCATTCGTGCCCGCCATGCCTGGCTGCCCATTCGCAGGCGTGAAGCCGGCCGACGAGAACGTGCCCATGCCTCCGCCGTTGCCGTTGGAGCCGCCCATGCCGTCGCTGCCGTTCTGCCCATTGGCGGCTGCGGCGGGTGTGATGGAGCCACTCTGGCCGCCGACACCCTGGCCAGCTGGGGCTCCACCCGGTGCGGCCTGCCCGGCCGAGCCTGGTCCACTCGTCGCGCCGTACGTCGCCGAGCCACCCTGACCGCCGTTGTTGGCCGTGCCTCCACAACCGGCAGGCCCCGCCGAACCTGGTGAGGGCAGCGAGCACGACCAGATGGCGCAGCTGAGCGGGTTGCCGGGCACGCCGTTGTCTCCGCAGCCGACGCCGCCGGTGCCGCCCGGGCTGCCCGGGGTACCACCGCTCTGCGTCGCGCCGTTCGCTCCCGGAGCGCCGTTGCCGGCGCGCAGCTCGAGCGCCTGCAGCTGCACGTTCGACGAGTCCTTGATGAAGGCGCCGTACGCGTTGGGCGTGCCGAGGCCGCCCTCGAATCGAATCGACTGCACCAGCACGTCGTTGGCGAAGTCGAGGTCGAGCGCCTTCGCGCCTCCCTGCACGATGACCTGGTTCGTCGTCGCGCGCTGCCACGTCATCGGGTGGTACCCGCCCGCCACGTTGAGGCCCGAGGCGCCTGCGATGGTGAGCGAGCCCGAGTAGGTGCCCGCAGCGATGTAGATGTCGCGCTTGCCCGTCGTCGTCGCCGCCGTGACGGCCGCCGTCAGCGTGCGCTTGGGCGCCGCTCTCGTGCCCGCCGCGGTGTCGAGGCCGTTCGGCGAGACGAAGATGCCGTTGGTGAGCTCTCCGTCGATGCCGTCGCAGTTGGCGTCGGTGAAGGCGAGGTCGGGCAGGTCGGTCGGTGACGTCGCGGTGCACGCGTACTCACAGCCGTCGCTCGGGTCGTTGTTCAGGTCGATGAAGCCCGCCGCGCACTGGAACTGGCACATGCCGGCCACGCACGTCGCGGTGGAGTTCGGCCGCATGCACGAGTTGCCGCAGCGCCCGCAGTTCATCGCGTTGGTGGCCGTCTCGACTTCACAGCCGTTGGGGTGAAGCGTGTCGCAGTTCTCCCAGCCCGGGTCGCACGACGACACCTGACACATGCGCGAGCTGCACGTCGGCGTCGCGTGGGGGAGCGTGCAGCGCACGCCACAGCCGCCACAGTTGTCGCGGTCGTTGTCGATGGGGAAGCCGTTGTCGATGGTGCCGTCGCAGTCGTCGTCGACGTTGTTGCAGAGCTCGGTGATGGGCATGCCCGGGGTGCACAGCGCGATGCCGCCGTCGGCGCAGGCGTTCACCGTGCGCATGCAGGCGCCGACGCCGCACGAGACCATCATGCCGTCTTCGTCGATGCGCCCGTCGCAGTCGTCGTCTTCACCGTTGCAGGTCTCGAGCTTCGGCGTCTTCGCGCTGCAGGTGACGCCGTTGTTCACGAGGTCGCAGGTCTTCACGCCCATGCACGTGCCCGCATCATTCGACACCGAGCAGCCCTGCATGAGGTCTCCACGCGCGAGGCACGCGCAGCTCGCCACCATCGGCGAGCACTGCTGCACCTTCGTCACGCCGTCGGAGCCGCGGCCGTTCACGCAGACGTAACCGGTCGGGCACGACTGGTCGAAGGCGCAGTCGCGGCCACACACCTTCTCGCCGTTCACCACGATGCACTTGTCGGCCGGGTACGGGCAGTCGCTGTCGAGCTGACAGGCCTGGCAGAGGCGGCGTTGATCAGGCTGACAGCTGAAGCGGCCGGGCGTGAGCTGTGTGCAGACCTCTTCGGTCTTGCAGCCGACGGAGCACTTGCGCACGCACACGGGCGGCGCGCCGTCACACAGGCCCGTCTCGCAGCGGTCGTCGGCCATGCAGGCCTCGCCCTCCTTCTTGAGGGTCTCCATGACCGGCTTCTTCGGAGTGCAGGTGCAGGCGCCTCCGGCGATGGCGACGAGCAGCGCGACACCGATGGCGTGAACGCGGAAGGGGCGGGGGTGCAAACGCATCAGGTCCTCATGACGGAAATTCCGGCCGTGGGGAATGTTCCTGCGAGGAGACACAGGAGACGTGCCATCTGTGCAGACCAGCCCGCCGCCGCGCAATCCCCCGGAGTATGTCGGCAGGCATGGCGACGCTGGCGGCGGTGCAGCTCGAGGCAGACGTGGCGCGGCTGGGGCGGCGGCCAGAGCTCCTCGAGCGGAAGTGGCAGCGCATGGCGAGGTCTCCGTTCGCGTTCCTGCGTGGGGCGTCGGCGACGTGGGCGAAGGCGCTCTCGCAGGAGCCGAAGCTGCTGCGGGGGCTGCCGGGCGTAGCCTCGCTCGTCGGAGACCTGCACCTCGAGAACGTCGGCGTGTTCCGCTCGGCGCGTGGGGTGACGTTTCACGTGAACGACTTCGACGAGACGTTCGACGGGCCCATCGCGTTCGACGTGGTGCGGCTGCTGACGTCGACGCTGCTGGCGCGCTCCGAGCTGCAGGTGTCTGGCGTGAAGGTGCTCGAGCTGGGCTGGGCGATGCTCGATGGGCACGACGTCGGGTTGCGCAACGGGCTGGTGCGGCCGCCGGCGTTCGTGAAGCAGCTGGCGAACGAGGTGAACGCGCTGCCGGCGGCGGCGGTGCTGAAGAAGAAGGTCGACGAGGCGGGTCGGTTGGTTCGCAACCCCGAGAAGACGCCCGAGGCTCCGGTGGCCGTGCGCCGTCAGGTGGGCGCCGCGTTGAAGGCCTGGAGGCCGTCGAGGCCGATTGCCGAAGGCGTGCTCGAGGTGCTCGACGTCACGCGGCGCATCGCAGGCACCGGTTCGCTCGGCGTGGAGCGGCTGCTGGTGCTGGTGAAAGGCGACGCGACGCCGTGGTTGCTCGAGGTGAAAGAGGTTCGCGGCTCGGCGTTCTCATCGAAGGCGGCGTCGGCTGATCAACTCGTCTCGGTGATGCAGCGGGTGTTGCCGAAGCCGCCCGCGTGCTTCGGCGCTTCGCGATTGGGGCGCTTGCCGGTCGTCATCACGAAGCTCGGTGCGAAGGAGGACAAGCTGGGCGTCGACGAGCTGCCGCCCGAGGCGCTGTCGTCGTACGCGCGCTACCTCGGCTTTCTCGTCGGAGAGATTCACCGGCGCGGCGGCGCATCGACACGGTGGAGCGCGGGGCATCGCGCGCGGGCCCTCGATGGCGCGCAACACCTGGCCGGTCTGCACGAGACGGCGTTTCTTCAGTTCTGCGACGTCGTCTTCGACCGGTTCGGCGCGCAATAGGAGAGACGGAATGGGGTTCTTCGACTTCCTGAAGAAGAAGCAGGCTCCGGCGCCTCCGCGGTCGTTGCCCTTTCGCGCCATGGTGACCGCGCTCACGCCTGATGGTGTCGGCACGCTCACCCATGCAGATGGCGCCACGTATCGGTTTGGTGCGACCGCGTGCCGTGGGTGGCAGCCGGCGATTGGCGTCGAGGTCGAGGTGAACGGGCTCGACCCCCATCCGCTCGGTGGGCTGCGCGCGCTCAACATCAGCCTCGTGTCGGACGCGCAGACCTATGCCGCCCGGTTCGCCGAGACCCAGGCGGAGTTCGCGCGACAACGGCCTGCCACGAGTCCGGTGGGGCCGCCCGTCACCAGACCGCCGCCGCCTCCGCCGCCCGTGCCGCTGAAGGTGCGCGAGCTCGACGCGCCGGTGCCGGCCGGTCAGCGCAAGGTGGTGACGACGCGCTTCGAGAACACACGTGATGGGCTCATCTTCTTCCGCGAAGTCAGCTGGGACGGCCGCGTGGTGCGCATCGTCGCGGGGCGCTCGTCGCAGAAGACGCCGCAGCTGGTCGACCACGTCTTTCAGAAGCACGGCGAGAAGCACGCCACGCCGGAAGAAGCTCGCACTGCGTTCGAGCGGCACGTCACCGACGACCAGCGGAACTTCAAGACTCACACGACCTCGGTGACGTTCCTGTCGCAGCTCGATGGGCCACCGAAGTTCGTGAGCAACCCCGAGCTCGAAGCGGCGTTCGAGCGCGCGAGCCCCGAGTCACGCGGCGCGGCCGCGCAGGTGTACGCCGACTGGTTGCTCGGCCAGGGCGACCTCCGCGGAGAACTCGCAGCCCAGGGCCCGGCGTTTCTCGAGACGCACGCCAGCGCGTTGCTGGGTGAGGTCGACTACACGCTCGGGAGTGAGCTGCTCGACCTGAAGTGGTCGCATGGCCTCCTCGTCGGGGCGACGCTGAAACGAACGCACCTCGACTCGAGCACCGACCTCGCGATGTTCACGAGCCAGTTTCTCGAGCTGCCGGTCGCGCGCTTCGTCACCGAGCTGCGCTTCGGTCTCGCGAGCTTCGAGAGTGACAATGATTGGAGCGAGACGCTCGCAGCGGTCGTGAACTCGCCTCGCGGCTCGAGCATCAAACGGTTGTGTTTCGATGATTATACATCGGAGGAATGTGAAATTTCGTGGACGCCGTTCGGCGACTTCTCGCCGTACTGGTCGAAGCTGCCCTCGCTCGAGTGGCTGCACATTCGCTCCGGGGCAGGCGGCACGCTTGGAGCCATCGACCTGCCGAACTTGAAGACGTTCATTCGTGAGTCAGGCGGCCTGTCGGAAGGTGAAATCGAGAGCATCGTGCGCGCGAAGTGGCCGAGGCTCGAGCGGCTCGACGTCTGGTTCGGCAGCGATGGGTATGGAGCCGAGGGCAACGTCTCGCTGGTGCAGCCGTTGCTCGACGGGGTTGGTCTCGAGCGCCTCACGCACCTGGGGTTCGTGAACTGCGAGTTCTCGAGTGAGTTGTTGGCGGCAACGCTGCAGTCGAAGGTGTTGTCGAAGTTGAAGGTGCTCGACTTCTCGAAGGGAATTCTTGGCGACGCCGATGTCGAGGTGATGTTGAAGAATGTCGACCGGCTGAAGCACCTCGAGCGCCTCGACGTTTCAGAGAACCTCATCGACGACGTCGACAGGCTGAAGGCTGCGCTCCCCAACGTGGTGGCCGATGACCAGCGCGACGACGACGACGGGGAGTATCGCTATTGCGCCGTCGGCGAGTGACCGCTCAGGGTGAGACGACCTGATTCGTGTGACTGAACGCGCGGTGCAACGCGCCACGCAGATCGAAGCTGAACGCGCCGAGCAGATACACGAACTGCTGCACCAGCCCCGCGCGGTCGACGGGCATGTCGCGCTCGTACGCCAGGTGCACCTCGAACGGCCCCTTGTGAAAGATGAGCTCGGCCGTGAAGTCGAGCTCGGTCGGAGCCACCGCGCTCACCATGCGGTCCGTGAAGAACGTGCCATCGAGCCCGAGGCTCACCAGGTCCGAGAACATCGACAGCTCCGAGTGCAGCGCATACCGCAGCAACGCATTGCCCGTGTTGTCCGGGCGCGCGGCATACGTGGGGTTCACGATGAACCAGCCCAGCGTCGCCCAGCCGGTGATGTCACCTTCCTGCAGCGCATCGGCGAGCTTCGGCGCAATCGCAGCCATCGAATACAGAAACCGCGCGCGTGCATCGACATACGTCTGTGTGAACGTGCCGCGGTCGACGGGCCGGTCGTGCTCGACGCGGGCTCCGAACTCGAGCCCACCCGGGCCCACCGGAAACGACGACGTGAGCCCCGCGATGACGTCGAACTCCGAGGGCGCGAGCACCAGCGCTCCCGGCCGCTCGCGGTCGCTGAAGAAGCTCACGTCGATGGGAATCGAGAGCAGCGGCCCGAACAAGTCGACGTCGAGGTGCGCGCCATACCGCAGCAACGTCAGCCCCGTGTTGTCAGGCCTCGCCGCGTAGCTCGGGTTGTACGGCGCCACGCCCAGCAACAGCGTGCCCGACACGTTGAACTCGCGACTCGTGCTCACGAGCTGGCCCGCGTGTGCCGAACCCTGCTTGTCGAGCGCGAACGCTGACGATGTGCAGAGCAGAAGGAGACAGCCAATCAATCGCATGATGTGCGGGGCACGCTGCCTCTCGATGCAGCGACCGACAGTGTAGCCCGCGGCACGGCGCAGGCATGGTCTGCATCGCATGGCGCAACACCAGACGAAGACCGTGCTTGTCACGGGTGGAGGTCGCGGCCTGGGAAAGGGCGTCGTGCTGGCGCTGGCCGCGCGGGGACATCACGTCGTTCTGACGACCCGAGATGCGGCGTCGGCCGAGCGCACCGTGCGTGAAGCCCGCGCGGCGTCGGTCGCTCCCAACCTCGAGTGCTTCGCGGCCGACCTCTCGTCCTTCGCGTCCATCGAACAGTGCCTCGCGTCGCTCCCACCAACATTGCGCTTCGACGTCGTGATGCACGTCGCGGGCGTGATGCAGCAGAGCCCCACGCGCCGCCTCAGCGCCGACGGCTTCGAAGAGACGCTCGCCGTGAACGTGCTCGCGCCGTTCCTGCTCACGAAGGGCCTGTTGCCGCGCCTCAACCCGGGTGGGCGCATCGTCTGCGTCTCGTCGAGGCTGCACCTGCCAGATTCGCGCGGCGTTCCCGTGCACTTCGACTTCGACGACCCGAACCTCGAGCGCGGCTACCACCCGGAGCGCGCGTACAAGAACTCGAAGCTCGCCCTGGTGTGGTTCGTGAACGAGCTCGCCCGCCGGCTTCCGAAGTCGCGCGCTACCGTGCATGCGATGTGTCCTGGCTTCGTGCCCGAGACGGCGCAGGCCTCGACGACGGGCGTGATGCACTTCCTCATGGCTCACGTGATGCCTCACATGCCCTTCGCCACGCGGCTCGACGACGCCATCGACTCGTTGTGCTTCACCGCGCTCGACCCTTCGCTCGACGAGACGACTGGAGACTTCTGGGCCGAGAAGAAGCCGTTCGACTCGAGCCCGCAGTCGAGGCGCGTGGAAGAGGCTGGGCGCTTCTGGGCGTGGTGTGAGTCGGCGACGAAGTCTGGCGCGTGGCCCTGAGCCCACCCCTTCGTGCGGGCGTTCGCACAGGCTCCACTCGACTTCGCGACAGGTGCGCTACGCAGCGCGCATGAACAAGCCCACGCTCACGTACTTCGACATTCCCACCAGCCGCGGCGAGGAGTGCCGTCTGGCGCTCTTCATCGCCGGCGTTCCGTTCACCGACGAGCGGCTGAGCCGCGAGCAGTGGGAGGCTCGCAAGGCGTCAGCGCCGTACGGCGCGCTGCCCATGTTCTCGATGGAGGGCAAGCCGGTGCTCGCGCAGTCGAACGCGATTCTGCGAATGATTGGCGGTGAGCACGGGCTGCTCCCTGCCGACGCGTGGGAGTCGGCGCGGCACGAGGGCGTGATGTGTTCGGTCGAAGAGCTGCGCGCGAAGCTGGGCCCCACCCTGCGCATCAAGGACGAGGTCGAGAAGAAGGCTGCGCGCACCGCGCTGGCGACGGGCTTTCTCCCCGAGTGGGCCGGCCAGATGGAGAAGCAGATTCTCGGCCCGTTCGTGGGTGGCGCCACGCTCAGCGTCGCCGACCTCAAGCTCTTCGTCGCCACCTCGGCGATTCTGAAAGGCGTCGTCGACTTCATTCCGCCGTCGACCTTCGCGCCGTTTCCGAAGCTGCTCGCGCTGGTGGCCGCCGTGAAGGCGCACCCGAAGGTCGTCGCCTGGTACGCGCGCTGATCAGTGGCAGGTCGAGCACGACTGCGTGCAGCGGGTGTCTTTGTGCACGCACGAGCTGAGTGACGACGCCGTGGTGCCACCGTCGGTGGTGGTCACGTCGACGCTGCCACACGCCGAAGCGGCGGTCGCGAACACGGTGAAGAGGACCACGAGGAGCAGGCGGTTCGTTCGGTTCATGCCGTTCTCGTGACCGGCGTCAGCACTGCGGCAAAGTGATCAGACCTCTGGCGCGCGGGTGACGAACTCGACGAGCTCGGGCCACACCTTCCGCAGCGCACCAACACGATTGAAGATGAACACGCGCGAGCGCGCCGAAGAGAATGATGCCGACGACGAAGCCGATGCGCTCCACGGCGAGACCAGAGCCGAGGGAGCACCCGCCGTCGACGCCTCCGTGATGCATACTCGGCGCATGCGCCTGCTGCGTCGCTACGCCCAACCGAAACGCGCTCACGAGCTGCAGACCGTCGAAGTCGTCAGCGAACACACCGTCTGTTTCAAAGGGGCCCTCTACGACCTGCGCGCAGGCGAGAAGGGTGAGCGACAGCCCGGGTTCGGCTTCGCGCCCGACGGCGCGTGGCTGGAATGGAGGAAACAACGCGACGGCACCATGCGGCTCGAGATTGTCGTGGGTGCCGCGAGTGTTCCCGTCACCGGCACCGACGGCCTGTCGGTCACCTTCAAGGCGATGACGAATTCGGTGCTGTTGCTCGAGGCCGACGCTCGCCAGCCCTGGCTGTGCATCGACCGCGCGACGGGGGCTCCGACCGGCCGCCTGGAGTGGATGCAGGGCTCTGACCGCTACGGCACCAGACTGTACAACTCGCACGTCTTCGACCCGCGCGATGGCAAGACAGTGTGGTTCGTCGACGGAGGCGCGGTCGTGCAGGTCGACCTCTCGACCCGAGAACCAGTTCGCCACGTGAAGCCCGCGGCGGGCAGAGCCTTCAACGCGCCAACCGTCGCTGCAGATGGCTGGTGGTGCGCGCTCGAGGAGCCGGCGGCGGGCCCCGTGTATGGCACGCCGAACGACGTCGTCGTGTTCGACGCCTCGAACCGCGAGCGCGCCCGCAAGACGCTGCTCGTCAACGGCTCCACGTCGCTCACCGAGGGCTTCGTGCTCTTCCACAGCGCAGAGAAGCGCTTCAGCGTCGTCGACCGTGAGTTGAACGAGCTCGAGTCGATTGCCCACGACACCGACTTTGCCAGACTCGTCGCGCTGCCCTCGGGCCGGGAGTGGCTCGCCATTGGTGGGCACGGCGAGTGGGACCACTTCGGAGCCGACGACCTCGCACCCACCAGCGCCGAGCCCGCCGTGAAGAAGCCCGCCGCCAGGAAGCCAGCGCCGAAGAAGAAGAAGGGCTGATCAACTCGCCTGCACACTTTCGTTCACGCCTCGCAAAGAGGGCGCCGCGCGCCCTGTAAAAGATGCGGGCCTTCCGTTCTGACATCTGCCACCGCGGCGGCGCCCCGCTGATCCGCACGCATCGGTCGTGGGCACGCGTCGTGCTACCGGCCCGCCCATGCATGCACGCATCGTCGGTCTGACCCTGCTCTGCATCGCGAGTCTTGCGTGCACGAAGGCCGCTCCGTCGACCCAACTTCGCGAAGGCCCGCTCGACCTCACGCTGCCCTCGTACCCAGACCGCTCCAGCTTCACGCTCTCGTCCCGCAAGGGCCGGGTGGTGCTGCTCGACGTCTGGGCCACCTGGTGCGAGCCGTGCCGCGAGTCGTTGCCGAAGTACCAGGCGCTCGCGGCGAAACACGGCGGCAAGGGGCTCGACGTCGTCACCATCAACGTCGACGGTGAAGCGGCGGTGCCGAAGGCCATTCCCACCTTCGTGACCGAGACGAAGCTCTCGCTGCCCATTCTCCTCGACACCGACGCGAGGCTCTCGGAGGAGCAGCTGCGCGTGAAGGTGATGCCCACCGCTTTCCTCGTCGACCGCAAAGGGGTCGTTCGTCACGTGCACGAAGGCTTCGAGGGCGAGACGTTCGACCAGCTCGAGCGCCAACTCGAAGGCCTGTTGGCGGAGCCGTGATGCGCGCGCTCCTCGTGGTGCTGCTCGCAGGGCTCTGTGGCTGCAGCTTCGTGTCTCCGGCGAAGCGCGCGACGCTCTCGAAGCGCTGCATGCAGTTTCAAGAAGACGGCGACGAGCTCGTGCTCGAGAACCACCTCATCGACAGCAGAGAAGGGTCGTCAGGCGCGCGTGGAGCCCGGGGCGGTGGATGCGGCTGCAACTGACGCTGGCCGCAGCGCTGTGGGCCTCGGGCGCCCTCGCCGAGGTCGAGGTGTCGTCGAAGGTGCAGGTGTACGCCGACACCGACGAGACGGTTGTCATCTCGCCGCACGTCACCGGCACCGTGACGCTGCCGTCGAAGACCTCGCTCTCGGCCACGTACACCGAAGACATCGTCTCGAGCGCGTCGGTCGACGTGCGCACCACGGCCAGCCCACGCATCTTCGACCGCCGGCAGGAGGTCGACTTCGGGCTCGGCCAGTTGGTCGGCGGCTTTCAGCTCGGCGCCAGCTACGTCCACGCGCGCGAACGCGACTATTTGTCGAACGGTGGCTCTCTCTCGGTGTCACGTGAGCTCTTCCAGAAGAACACCACGCTCTCGCTGCGCGCGGGCGTCATGAGCAACCTCGTGGGCCGCGCCGACGACCCGCTGTACCAGGCGCCGATGACCGACTGGAGCGCCGACCTCGCGCTCACCCAAATCTTCACCCCCACCACCATCATGCAGGTGAACGCCACCGTCGCGCGCGGCAACGGCATGATGGCGAGCCCGTATCGCAAGGTGCGGGTGCCCATGCCCGACAGCGGCGCCGGAGCGCTCGTGCTCTTCATGCCCGAGAACGAGCCGTCGGAGCGGCTGCGCTTCGCCGGCGCCATCGGCGTCAAGCAGGCCCTCGGCGACGTCGTCGTGTTGCACGGTGAGTATCGGCTCTACCGCGACTCGTGGAGCGTGCTCTCGCACACCGTCGACGCGCGCGTGGTGTTCGACCTCTCGCCCATCACCGTGCGGCTGCGCTACCGCGGCTACACGCAGAGCCGCGCGTCGTTCTACCAGCCGGCCTACGACACGCTGCGCCTGTACCTCTCGAGCGACCGCGAGCTCTCGGCGTTCTCGTCACACCTGTTCGGCGTGAAGGTCGAGTGGCAGCCGCTGCGCACCGAGGCGACCGGCGCCCGCTTTCGCTTCGACGTGAAGGTCGAGGGCATGTACTTCCGCTACCCCGAGTTCCTGCGGCTCGACCAGCGCTGGGCGCTCATCACGCAGGCCGGCGCGGCGGTGGACTTCTGATGCGTGCGCTCGGCGTCGTCCTCGTCGCAGCCTCGGCGTTTCCGTGCGGCACGCCTCCGCCGGCGACCCAGATTCCCACGCTCGACCAGGCTGCCTTCGAGGCGCAGGTCGAGCCCGAGCTGCTCGCGA
Source organism: Archangium sp. (assembly GCA_016793585.1). Next base: position 28,328 of record JAEUJR010000781.1, on the reverse strand, counting down.
GCTGTGCGTACAGCGGCTGTCACGGCGCGCCGCTGCGGCCGCTGCGTCTGTACTCGCCCGCGGGTGAGCGCCTCGCTGCGGGGCTGTCGAGCAACACGCCGCTGACGCCAGAGGAGCACCGCGCGAACTTTCTCGCGGCCTCGGCGGCGGCTGCTCCGTCGAGCGCGCCGCTGCCCGACCTCTTGCGCAAGCCGCTCCAGGAGGAGGCGGGCGGCGCAGGGCACGGAGGCGTCGACCGCTACGGCCGCAACGTCTACGCGAAGAAGGACGACGCGCGGTGGCGGCTGCTCGAGGCCTGGGTCGGTGGTGCCGCCTTCGATGGAGGCCTCGGCTTCGGTGGTGGTTCGGCAGGAGGAGACGCGAGCGGCGGTGGGGCGGGTGGCGGAGGCGCGGGCGGTGGCGACCCGATGGCCGGTGGAGCGGCTTCGGGTGGAGGCGGCGTTGGTGGAGGCGCTGCAGTCGCCGCCTGTCTGCCCGCGGCGGGCGTCAGCTACGACCGCGTCGGCGCCATCGTCACGAAAGAGACCTGCGCGAAGGAGTCGGGCTGTCACACCCCAGAGAACGCGCGAGACGCAGGCTGCTTCGTGGCCGACACCTGCGAGACCTTGCGCAACGCCGGCTGTCTGCAGCGCGCGGTGCAGCCGTGCAATGCGAGAGGCTCGACGCTCGTTCGGTACACCGGCGCGCCTCCCTACGGCTTCAAGTCGCACCAGGGCGTGCTGCTGCCGATTCACCTGCGCGCCATCGTCGAGTGGATCGACGGCGGCGCGAGCTGCGACGGCGGTGGGCCATGACGGGCCTCGTGCTCTCGCTCGTGCTCACCTTCGGCAGCCCCGGTGACTTCGCCGCGCCCGCGACGCTCGGCGGTGGCAGCGGCGGCCGCTTCACCGGCTCGCTAAACGAGAAGTGGGACTGCAGCGTCTGTCACGTCACCCCGACCCCCAGCACCTTCACGCTCACCGCCCAGGGCCGAGACCTCGTCGCGCAGGGCTACGTTCCGGGAGAGACGTACGACCTCGAGCTGTCGTCGAGCGCGCCAGGCAAACGAAACGCGTTCGCCCTCGAGTTCGTCACCCGCACTGGCGTTCGCGCCGGCACCGTCAGCAACGCGCTCCCCCTGATGGACGCGGCGCAGGTCGAGTACCTGTGCTCGGGCGTCGACCCGGTCGAGGTCTTCGAGGCGCGCGTCGCGCAGAGCTATGCCTGTGCGGTGTCGAAGTGGCGCCTGCGGTGGACGGCGCCCTCGGAAGACGTTGGCGGCGTCTCGCTCTTCGTGAGCGTCGTCGACGGTGACAGTGACTCGACCAATCACGGCGACGTCACCACCAACCGATTGCTCGGCATTCCTTCTCCGTCGACGGTGGGGCAACGCGCGGCGAGCTGCTCGGCGGTGCCGGGAAACCTGCTCGCGGTGTTGCTGGTGCTGCTCGCCGGGCCGTCGTTCGCGAAGAAGAAGAAGGTGGCTGCGCCGCGTGCGCCCGTCGAAGTGCCGGCCGAACCGAGTGCACCGCCGCCCGCTCCAGCGGCTGCGCCAGCCATCGAGCGCGCGCCACCGACTCCGACTCCGACTCCGGCTTCACCTCCTCCTCCGATGGCCGCCGTCGCCGCACCTGCTCCGGAGACCGACGTTCCCGCGGCCCTCGAGCTCGAAGCACGCCTCGGGTTTGGCTACCGCTCGTTCTCGTTGTCGTCAGCGAGCTACGCGACGCCGTTTCGAGTCGGCTTCGCCTCATTCGGTGGTGCGGTGAGCCTGACTGCCTTCCCCATGCGGCTCCTGCGAACGTCGGTGCTCGAAGGCCTGCACGCGCAGGCCACCTACGCCGTCGGGTGGGCGCCGCAGAACCTCGGTCTGGGCAGCGCGCAGGTGCTGCCCTCCGACTTCGTGCTCGCGCTCGGGTACCGCTTTGGTGGCGCGGTGGTGCAGGTCGCGCCGCGCGCGACGTGGCGAATGCTCATCGGTGGTGTCGAACGCAACGCGCTCTTCGACGACGCCTTCTTCCAGAGCGTGGGCGGCGAGGTGGTGGCGACGCTTCAGCTCGGGAGGGTGCGGGTGCTGGTGGCGCCTGGAGCGGGGGCGGTGCTCGACGCGGGAGAGCAGGCGACGCGCGCGTACGGCCGCCACCTGGGTGGGCTCACCTTCGGAGGCCGCGCCGGTGGCACGTTCGCGTTGACGAAGTCACTCTCACTCTCGTTGGCGTATCAGTTGACCGTGACGCGCGCGTCGCTCGCAGGTCGTGGCACCCGAAACCTCGAGGCGCTCTCGTTCTCCGACACGATTCACGGCGCCACGCTCTCGCTGGGGCTCGACCAGTGACGAGGCCATTCCTCCTCGAGAACAGGACTTCCATCATGCGAACGCGTCTCGTGGTTGCGGCGGTGTGTGCGCTCCAGTCGTGCTCGAGCATCGACAACCCCACGCTCTGCACGCCGGGGAACTGTGGCGGTGGAGCAGGCGGCGGTACGAGCAGCGCGGGTGGAGCGGCCTCGACAGCGGGCGGTTCGAGCGGCGGAGGTTCGGTCACGGCAGGCGGTGCGGCGACGGCGGGTGGCTCGAGCGGTGGCGGCACGGCGAGTGCGGGCGGAGTGGCGGCTGCAGGCGGAGTGGCGGCTGCAGGCGGAGTGGCGAGCGCAGGCGGAGCCGCCATGGCGGGAGGGAGCGCGTCGGCCGGCGGAGCGGCAGCCGGCGGCGCTGCGACGGGTGGAGGTTCGGCGTGCGCCGAGGCCTGGCAGTGCGGCCCGTGGCAGCCATCGACGGCGGGCATGGCGACGCGCACCTGCATCGACACGAACTTCTGCGGCACGACGGTCAGCAAGCCCAGCGAGGGGCCCTCTGCGCTGCCGCCGCTCAATGACAACTATTTCCGCTGCAATGTGCAGCCGATTTTCGCCAGGTCGTGTGCAATGATTGGGTGCCATGGCACGCTCGACACCTCGCGGCCCTTCCGCGTCTTCGCCCGGGGCCGCGAGCGCAACGACGAGACGGTGACGGCCACGCACGTCTGCCCTCCGAGCCAGGGCCAGCAGTTTCAGCTCTACCTGCCCAGCGTGGCTGCGACGGCGAGCTGTGATGCGGCGGCGCCACTGTCTGCGACCGAGCGCCAGCTCAACTTCGACAACGCCCGCTGCTTCGCCCTCGGCGTCCCGGCGGGGCAGAGCGAGCTGCTGCAGCAGCCACTGCGAGGCAACGCGACCTTCACCCACCGGCAAATCAAGCCGTGGACGACGTCGAACGCCGACTACCAGGTCGTTCTCAACTGGTTGAACGGCATGACGCTGGCGACCTGCAACAGCGGCACGAACTGAGAGCGCTCATGACTCCCCGACTCCCCATCTTCTGTGCAGTCGTCGCCGCCACCACCGCGCTCGCGTGGAATCACGAGTACGCCTGGCATGACGTCGCTGCCCCCACCGTCGCTGGGAAACCCGGAGGCGGGGGCCTCTTCGGCACGGGCGGCCAGTCGGAGGGCGGCGTGCAGTGCGCCCACTGCCACACGCCGAAGGCCACGAACCCGGGCAACCCGCTCAAGGTGTTGGTGACCTTCAACCCCGCGCTCACCGGCGCGCCCGCGTGGACTGGCAGCGTCGATGGCTTCACGCAGCAGGCCGGCCGCTATGCCCCGGCCACCACCTACACGGTGAACGTCACGCTCCTGAACGAGCAGTTCACCTGGCCCGATGGTGGCCCGAGGGACAACAACTTCGCGGCGGTGTTCGAAGACGCCAGCGGCAATCGCGTGGGCACGCTCACCACCGACACCAACATCACCACCTCGAACTGCCCCACCGCGCGGCCCGTGCCTGGACCGACGACAGGGTCGACCTACATGTACAGGAGTTGCGACCTCATCTTCAGCCGGTTTCCGGCGACAGGCCTGAGCGGTTGGTCGTTCACCTGGCGGTCACCGGCTGATGCCGGCGTGGTGACGATGTTCCTCGGCGCCGTCGATGGAAATGGAAACGACCGCACGCGCGGCCGAGATGGCGGCCCCGATGATGACGTGGTGATGGGGAAGGTCGTGCTCGCCCCGTGACGTGGTTGCTGGCGGTCGTGTTGGCGCAGGCTGGCGCAGCCGACGGGGGCCTCGACCGGCGCACGCGCACGCTCATGCACACCGAGGTGACCCTCGCGCTGCCGAGCTCGGTCGAAGCGGGTGTTCGTGAAGCGGCGTTCCTCGAGGGCTTCGGCGTCTTCGAGCACATCGACGCAGAGCTCAACGAGTGGCGGCCTGGCTCTGCGCTCTCCCGCATCAACGGCGCAGACGGTGGTGCGCCGGTCGAGGCGAGCGCCGAGGTCTGTGAGGTCGTCTCCCTCGCGCTCGAGGGCGCGCGGCGAACGAACGGGCTGTTCGACCCGACGTGGGCGGCGCTGCGCGACGTGTGGAGGTTCGGCTCGGCTGAGAACGGGGTGGTGCCGACCGACGCGCAGGTGAAGGCCGTGTGCCCTCTCGTCGGGTGGAGGCGCGTCACGGTGAACCCCCGCACGGGCGGTGGCTGCTTCATCACGCTCGCGCCGGGCACGAAGCTGGGCCTCGGCGGGGTCGTGAAGGGCTGGGGCGTCGACCGTGTGGTGGCGGCGTTTCGGGCGCGCGGGCTGAAGGACTTCTTCGTGCAGGCCGGCGGCGACTTGTACGTGGGCGGGTTGCTCGAGGGGCGGCCGTGGCGCGTCGGCATTCGTGACCCGCGCGGCGGCAAGGCGTCGACGTTCGCGCGTCTCGAGCTCACCGACGCGGCGTTCTCGACGAGCGGCGACTACGAGCACTTCTTCGTGCGCGACGGCGTGCGGTACCACCACCTCATCGACCCGCGCACCTGCTGGCCTGCCCGCGCGTCGGTCAGCACCACCGTGCTCGCCGCGCGCGCGACCGACGCCGAGTTCCTCACCAAGGCCGGCTTCATTCTGGGGCCCAAAGCGGGGCAACCGCTCGCGCGCACGTTCGGCGCCGCCGCCGTGTGGGTGACGCCCGACGGCCGCGTGCACGCGACGAAGGGCCTCGAGACGAAGCTCGAGGTGTGGCCGCTCAGCGGCTTCGATGGTGGAGCGCCCTGATCAGGGGCAGCTGCCGCCGAGCTGCGCGACCACGTTCTTCGTCTGCACGCCGAAGAGCACGTTCGCCGTGAAGCAGAGGTCTGCCGAGCAGCTGCCCTCGGCGATGATTCGCAGCTTCGTCGGCTTGCAGGTGTTGATGAGCTTTCGAAAGGGCTCGACCTGCGTGCGCTCCACCTCGTCGAGGCAGGCGTTGAGCGCGACGAAGACCTGCGTGCCGTCGGCCACCTCGAGCCGGTTCGACGTGCACGAGGTGCGCAGCGACTGCTTCTCGAGCCCCACGGTGCAGGTCGCTTCGACGGTGAGGCCGCTGAGGGTGATGGTGCCGGTGGGCATGCTGCACCCCGCGCCGGCCGACACGTCACCGTACTCCGCCACCAGCTCGAAGGTGCCCGAACGAATGCAGCCCTGCGACAGGTCGATGCCCGCCTCCTTCAGGTCCTTGCCGAAGTCGATGACGCCCGAGCCGAAGGGTTCGCCGTTGCACAGCTTCGTCGAGTCGATGCCCACTGGCGTGGTGGTGGCCAGCTTGCGGTCCTTCACGTCGATGGTGGTGGGACCACAGCTCACAACCGCGAAGAGGAGCAGCGACAGTCGACGCATCGGGTCAGCAAACCCGGAAAAGCCGCGCTGCGCGAGGTGCACCGTGAATATCGTCGAGTTTCTCTCGTCACGGGGCCACCCATGCGCCACCTCCTGCTCGTCGCGTTGATCAGCGCTCCCGCCTTCGCCCAGGTCTTCTCGTGGGAGGACGGCGAGGGCGTTCACTACACGAACGACGCGTCGGCGGTGCCGAAGGGCGTGAAGGTGAAGAAGGTCGAGGCCGAGAACCTGGGCGTGCCGGCCCCGCCCGTGCCGAAGCGGGAGGAGCAGGTCGAGCTCGCCGCCGCGCCGCGCCCTGCGCCCGCGCCGACGTCGCCTGCCAACCCGAGCGTCGAGCGGGAGTGGCGAGACCGCTTCATTCAGGCCAACCGCGCCATCGCGACGAAGAAGCAGGAGTTGAGCGCGCTCGAGGTGAGCCTGCCGAACAAGGTCGACTGTGTGCCGCAGCAGCGCGTCGTGCAGCCGGCGCCCGGCACCGCGGCGCAGCCGTTCACCACCACCACGCGGTGCGTGCCCAACTCCATGTACGACCGCATCAAGCTGCAGATCGAGCAGAAGCGCGTCGAGCTGAAAGACGCCGAGTTCGACCTCGAGCAGCTCGACCGTCGCGCCTCGTTCGAGGGCGTGCCGCGGGAGTGGCGCCGCGGCTGGTGAGCGAAGCGAAGTCGCCCAGCGCGCGAACTGGGGAAGTCGACATCGTGCGCCGACTGCGGTTTACGCGCGTGCATGGCCATTCGACTCGTCGTCACCGACATGGACAACACGCTGTACTCGTGGATCGACTACGTCGTGCCGGCCGTCGAGGCGATGGTCGACGCAGTGGTGCGCGCGACGAGTCTGCCCCGCCTGCGCGTCGTGCAATCGCTCAAGGCCGTGTACACGAAGTACGAGTCGAACGAGTACCCGTTCGCGTTGCAGGAGTCGTCGCTGTTCCAGGAGTTTCCCGACTTCGGCAGCTTCGACAAGCTGGTCATCGAGCCCGCGCGCGCGGCGTTCTCGGAGGCGCGGCGGAAGTACCTGAGGCCGTACAAGGGCGTCACCGAGACGCTGACGACGCTGAAGGAGCGCCGCATTCCCGTGGTGGCGTTGACCGACGCGCCGAAGAACCCGGCGGAGCAGCGCGCGAAGCGGCTGGGCTTCGACGTGCTGCTGACGTCGATGTACACGATGCCGGGCTTCACGTTTCCCGCGGGGCCCGATGGCGCGGCGCTGGTGGCTCCCGACATTCTGCAGAAGCAGGAGAAGGGCGCGTACAAACCGGCGTGCCCCGTCGTCGAGCTGCCGCGTGACTACGAGAAGCCGAACTCGGCGGGCCTGAAGAAGATTCTGTCGACGTACGGCATGCGGCCCGACGAAGTGCTGGTGGTGGGCGACTCGGTGAAGAAGGACATCGCCATCGCGAAAGAGCTCGGCTGCCACGACGCGTGGGCCGAGTACGGAACCTATGTGCCGACCGAGTACCGCGAGCGCCTCGACATCGTGTCGTCGAACGCGATTACTCGCCGGCACGCGGCGTCGGTGTTCGAGCAGGGTGCGCAGGCGGTGACGCCGACCCGCAGCTTGTCGAACTACGCGCAGGTGCTCGACATCGTCGACGCGCTGTCTCGCTGAGCTGAGCGACATGCTGAACCGCCGCTGGCTGGGCATCGCGGTCTTCCTCGTCGCGGCAGGGGTGGCGGCCATCGTGTTGTTCGAGTCGACCACCCCCACGCCAGCGCTGCGGCGGCTGCGCGTTCCCGATGCGGGGGTCGTCGCCATCGTTCCTCCACGGTCGAGCTTCACGGCGGCGGGCGCTCCGTTTCCCACGGCCGTCGTCACGCCCACGCTCGGCCAGGCATGCGTGACAGGAACTGTCGTCGATGCCTGGAGTGGCCTCGCCGTCGCGAACGCCGTCGTCACGCTCCAGACGTTCGCGGGGCAACGCCAGACACCCACCGACTCGTCGGGCCGCTTCGAGCTGCGCGGGCTGACCGAAGGAACGGCGCGAATCATTGCCATCGGTGCCGACGGCCATCTCGACCTCACACCGAACACCGAGCTGCACCTCGTCGACGGTGTCTGTGTCTCGAGCCTCACCCTCTCGCTCGTGCCTCGCGTCGAGTACCTGGGAGAAGTGGTTGGCCCCGACGACGCGCCCATCGCCGGAGCGCACGTCGTCATCGCCACCGAGCGCGCGCCTTCGGGGAAGCCGCTCGTCACCGACGCCCTCGGCCAGTTCCGCTTCTCTGCGCCCGAAGACGCCATCGTCACCGCGTCGCACCCGGGCTTCACCAGTCGCTGGGCGCCGGTCGACTTCAAGGTCACCGCCACGCGCTCACTCGTGTTGCGGCTCGAGAAGCTGGTTGTCGATGCAGGCGCCTCCTTCACCACCATTCGTGGCGTGGTGCTCGATGAGCGCGATGCGGGAGTCGAGGCGCTCGTCACCATCTGGCGCGACCTCGGCTCGACGCGCGCAGCGGAGCGTCTGGTGTCGACGGCCCGCGATGGAGCGTTCACGTTCGGCGCAGAGGAGGGTTCGTTCGTGCTGGCCGCGCGACGTGGCAACGAGGGCTCGGCGGCGGTGCGCAGCGCTGGCGGTGACGTCACCTTGAAGCTCGTACGAGACGCGACCCTGCAGGGCACGGTGCACGACGAGCAGGGCGCTCCGGTGCCGATGTTCTCGGTGTTGGTGCAGTCGAAGCAGGGCGCGCTCGAGCTCGGGGCGGTCGAGCCGCATCACGTCGTCGACGCCGCCGGCGCGTTCCACGTCGCGCCCGTGTCGCCCGGCACCCTCGAGGTCGTCGTCGCCGCGCCGGGCCTCGCGCCGTCGACGCCACAGGTCGTCGAGCTCGCGCCCGGTGAGACCCGGTCGCTCGAGTTCACGCTCGGTCGCGGTGTGCAGGTGCAGGGCTCCGTCGTCTCACGCGCCTCACGCACGCCACTCCGCGGCGCACGCGTCTCGCTCGAGCGCTCGGCCGACGACACGGCACTGCCCCTCGCGCGCACCGACGAGAACGGCCGCTTCACGCTCTCGGGGCTCACGCCAGCCCGGCGCTCCCTCTTCGCCCAGGCCGAGGGGCACGACGCACGCCTGCTCTCGCTCGAGGTCTCGTCGTCAGGAGCGACCGGCCTCGTCATCGACCTCGCGCCCGTGCCCGACGGAGGAACGCCACAGCTCGAGCTCGTCGGCATCGGCGCGGTCTTGCGAGCCGAGGGCGACGCGCTCGTCGTCGACCAGCTCGTGCCCCGCGCGGGAGGTGACCTCGCCGGCCTCGCCGAAGGAGAACGAATCGTCTCCATCGACGGCGCCAGCGTGTCGAGCCTCGGCTTCGGCGGCAGCGTCGAGCGGCTGCGCGGCGCCGAAGACACCACCGTCGTCGTCGAGGTGCGCCAGGCATCTGGGCTCACGCGCCGCGTCGTCGTCACCCGGCGGCGCGTCGTGCGCTGATCACGGCCCGCAGAATGTCGCAGTCCACGCTTCCGGTGCGCCGGCCGGGTCGAGCGCCCGCGCAGGTCACCGCGGAGCCCGTAATGAAATGGTCACGCCCGTCGCGTCGAGCAGACTCCAGCCAGCCGTCGGCTCCAGCAAGCGAGCCGCAGTTACACGCCGAGGTGAGCGCGAAGACCATCGAGACCATCTCCCATCGCGTCGAGCAGCACTGCCCCATCAGCGCGCGAGATTTCGAAGTGCCCCGAACGCGCCTTGAGCCCCCAGCCCGCGTCCTTGACGAACTGAAGCCGTGAGCGGAGCGAATTCAGCGGCACCTCATTCACCCTCGGCTGCCAGTTCACCGCGCGACGAAACGGCACGAAGCCGCCGCCCATGTCGAACTGAAAGACGACATCATCGCGAATCACGCCCACCGCCGTGAACGCGCGCAGCACCTCACCACCGCGCATCTCCGTCGTCGGCGAGTACACGAAGAAGAGGTCGCCCGGCTTCATTCGTGCGAGCGGCGCACGTTTGCCGTGACACACCTGGGTGAAGCCGCCCGCCACGCCACGAAGCACGTGCGTGCGCGAAATCACGCCAACCCACAGTCGCTGTTCTTTGGTCATGTCGACACCCTTTCATCGGCGGGTGTCAGGACCTGTCAGGAGCCTGCAAACGGTGCATGGCCTTCTCTCCCATGCGCAGCCGGTGCGTCGCTGGCGAGCTTCTGCCTCGCTCCGCTCCTGATCCGCCGCGCCCCGCTATTGCAGAGCGGCCGCAGCCAGATGTCGACTTCAGCAGATGCAGTGCTCGCCCACTTGCCCACAGCGTGCCTTCGAGTGGGTCGAGCTGGTGTCGTTCAGTGGTCCAATGCGCGCGCCCAAGCCGTCTTGGGCGAGGTGACGGGCCGGCCAGTGGAGTCGGTGTTCGCGCCCCTGGCTGCCCTCGAGTCGACCGCCCGGTCGGGGAGCCGCAACGAGATTCGGCGGCAGACGCCCGCGGGCGACCTCGAGTTCGGCTATCAGGTCTCGGAGCTCGACGACGAGCTCGTCGTCGTCTTCCAGAACATCACCGGCTTCCAGAAGCTGCGCTCCGAGCGCGACCGGCTCATGCAGCTGGCGGCGGTGGGCGACGTGTTGCCGTCGGTGCTCCACGAGCTGAAGAACCCGCTCGCGGCGGTGCGCACGGCCGTCGAGGTGCTCATCGAAGACCACCCTGACGGAGAGCTCGCCGAGCAGCTGCACGCCGTGCTCAACGAGATTCGTCGCATGGGGCTGGTGCTCGACGGCGTCGGCCGCATGAAGCATGAGCTGCCCAGCACAAGGCACTTCGCCATCGACCAGGCGGTGCGCGAGGCCTTCGCCGTGCTGGTGCCGCAGGCGCAGGGCCGCGGCATTCGAACCTCGGCCCACATCGAGACGCTGCCGCTGCTGCCCTTCGACGCCAGCGCCATGCGCGCCATCGTGTTCAATCTGGTCACCAACGCCATTCACGCCTGTCGCTCGGGTGACACCATCTCCATCAAACTTCAACGTGAAGCCGGTACACTCTTGATGGAAATCAAAGACACCGGTGCAGGCATGACCCCCGAGGTGAAGGGGCGATGTACCGAGTTGTTCTTCACGACCAAGCCCCGCGGGTCGGGCATTGGACTTGCTCTGGTTCAAGACCTGACGTCGTCGGCGAACGGGCAGCTCCACATCGAATCAGTGCCGAGTCAGGGAACGGCCATCTCGGTGCGCCTCCCACTCCCGGCGTAGGAAGAGAGCCATGTCGCGAACGGAAGAACTGAACCGAATTCTCAGGCAGCTCCAGTCTGGTACGCCAGAGGTCGAGGCCAGCGCGCTCGTCTCGGAAGACGGGCTGATGATTGCCTCAGCGTTGCCACAGCACATCGACGAGATGCGCATCGCAGGCATGAGCTCGACGCTGGTGAGCCTCGGCACGCGCGCCGCCATCGAGCTGCAGCGCGGCGGCCTCGACCAGGTGCTGGTGCGTGGCCCGCAGGGCTACGTGGTGCTGATGGCCGCCGCCTCGGGAACGATGCTGCTCGTACTCGCCAACCGCGAGGCGAAGTTGGGGCTCATCTTCCTCGACATGACGAAGACCGTGAAAGACATCGCGCGCGTGCTCTGAGCGCACGCCAGGAACTCCCCATGCCAAGCACCGTTCTCTTCTCGAGCCCCACCCATCGAAACGTGCTCCTCCCCGAGTTCGGAGAAGGCGCCGCCGTTCAAGCCAACCAACACCTCATCATCGACTCGGGCGAGGGCATGGTGCTCGACCCCGGCGGGCACAAGGTCTACGCGAAGGTGCTCAACGAGACGTTCGCGCAGCTCGGCGGTGGCAAGCTCAAGCACCTCTTCCTCTCGCACCAGGACCCCGACATCGTCGCGGCCGTCAACGGTTGGTTGATGACGACCGACGTCACCGCGTGGTGCAGCGCCCTGTGGACGCGCTTCATTCCCCACTTCGGCGTCGACAAGCTCGTCGTCGACCGGCTCAAGGGGTTGCCAGACTCGGGCGGCGAGCTGCAGCTGGGCTCCATCAAGGTGCAGGTGATTCCTGCACACTTTCTGCACTCTCCCGGCAACTTCCAGGTCTACGACCCGGTCTCGAAAATTCTGTACAGCGGAGACCTCGGGGCCTCGCTTGGTCAGAATTATCTCGAGGTGCCCGACTTCGACGCGCACCTGCAGTACATGGAGGGGTTCCACCAGCGCTACATGTCGGGCAACGCGGCCATGCGGGCGTGGGCGAAGCGGGTGCGTACGCTCGACGTCGAGCTCATCGCTCCGCAGCACGGCGCGTACTTTCGCGGCAAGGCGATGGTGAACCGGTTCATCGACTGGTGTGACACCCTGGAGTGCGGCGTCGACCTCTCGGCGAAGTGGTACGGCCAGCCATGACACCGGCGCCGGCCAGCCGCGTGCTCATCATCGAAGACGAGGCGATGCTTCGTTCGTCGATGGCGCGCAGCCTGAGCCGCGTGACGAACGTCGAGGTGCTGACGGCCTCGACGCTGGGTGAAGGCCTGGCGGTCATCGACATGACGCCGCCCGCGCTCATCCTCTCTGACATCGACCTGCCAGACCGCTCTGGCCTCGAGCTCATCGGCGAGCTGGGGCGCCGTCACCTGCGCATTCCCATCGTGTACATCTCGGCGTACCTGACGGCATACCGCGCGCAGATTCCCCGGCACGCCAACGTCGAGGTGCTCGAGAAGCCCGTGGGCCTCGAAGAGCTGCGCGAGGTGGTGCGGCGGCATCTGGCGGGCGTCTCGTCACCGTCGGGCCTCACGCCGTTCGGCGTCGCCGACTACCTGCAGTTGGCTGGCATGGGGCGGCACTCCGTCGTCATCGAGGTGCGCGGCCGCGGCGTCATCGTCGTGAAGGACGGGGTGTTGTGGTCGGCGCGCGACGAGCAGGGTGAAGGCGAAGAGGCGTTCTACCGGCTGGCGCTGCTCCACACCGACGTGACGTGTCAGGCCCTGCAGGAAGACCCCGGCCCGCGCACGATGAAGGGCGGCGCCGAAGAGCTGTTGCTCGAGGCCGCGCGGCGCTCCGATGAAGCCGCGGAGTCGAAGGCCGCGCCCGCCGCTGACCCATTCTCTGGCTTCACCGAGCTCGAGCTCGAAGAGGGCGCCACCAGCAGAGGTGCGCCAGTGCCCGCGCCACCCGTCGCCGCGCCCGTCGCGCCAGCGCCCGCGCACACTCCCAGGCCTCAGGTCACGCCCCTGCCTCACCCTGCGCCCAGCCCACACGAGGCGAGGCCCACGCCCGTGCCCGGCCAGGAGGAGTTCGACAGTCTCTGGGACCAGGGCGTCGAGGCGCTGCTCCATCGTCAGTACGACGAGGCGCTGCTCGCCTTCGACCGCTGCAATCAATTGCGGCCCGATGACAGGCGGGTGTTGGCCAATCTGTCGCGGCTGCAGACGTTGCTCAAAGAAAGACAGGGGGCGTGATGAGTCAGCGCATCGCGGTGGTGAGCCAGAAGGGTGGCGTCGGGAAGACGACGGTGGCGCTGAACCTCGCCGTCGCCTTCGCCGAGCGCGGGAAGAAGGTGTTGCTGGTCGACCTCGACCCGCAGGGCGCCATCGGGCTGTCACTCGCGAAGGGTGACGCGGCGCTGGTGGGCCTGGCCGAGGTGTTGACGGGGCGCGCGAGGCCCGAAGACGCGCTGACGACGACGAAGCTGGGCGGGCTCACCTTGCTCTCGCGCGGTCGCCTCGACCCGGCCGACGTGCCGGCGTGGGAGCAGGCGCTGTTCTCGCCCGACGCGCTGCTCGGCGTGGTGAAGGCGCTGGAGTCGCGCTTCGACGTGGTGCTGTTCGACACCCCGGCCGGGCTCGGCATGGCGACGCGGGCCGCGTTGGCGGTCAGTGAGTGGGCGCTCGTGGTGACGCAGGCCGAGGCGCTCGCGCTGCGCTCGATGAGTCAGCTAATGCGCGTGCTCGAGCACGTCAAACAATCACAGAACCCGGGGCTCAAGGTGCTCGGGTTTCTGCCCACCTTCGTCGACTTGAAGAAAGACAGCTCGCGCGTGGTGATGGATGAGCTGTGGACCGGCTTCGCGGGTGTGCTCGACACGATGATTCCCCGCGCCGACGTCTTCGCGCTCGCCAGCCAGCGCGGCGTGCCGCTCGCCTTCCTCGGTGGGCCGGTGACGCCCGAGGCGCGCCGGTTCGACCAGCTCGCCGCCGAGCTCGAGACCCACCTCATCACCCACGGAGCCGCCCATGACGCCCCGCGCGCCGAACGCCACCTTCTCTGAGAAGCGCGCCATCACCACCCAGGACGACCTCGACCTCGCGCGCCGGCTCTCGCGCTCGTTGTCAGCGGCTCCAGCTGCTGCTCCCGGCCCCGTCGCGTCCACCACCGCGCCTGCCGCGGCGACGCCGTGGGCGCGCTTCGGTGTCGCGCCGCATGGGCCGCGCGTGATGAGCGTCGGCGCCGAGGGTTGGAAACGATTGCTCGGCGACGTCATCGCGCTCACCCACGCGCGCGGCGCCTTCCTCATCGACGAGAGCGGCCTGCTGGTGGCCGGCTCGGGGGTCGAGCGTGACGAAGCCGAAGGCATGGGCTCGCGGCTGGTGGTGGCGTTCGGGCACCTCGACCAGATGGCGGGCCGGGTGTGCCGCACGGTGAGCGTCGACCTGGGCGCGATGACGGTGACGGGGTTTCGCGGGGCTTCGGGCGCCGGCGGTGTCGTGACGCTGGTGGTGCTGACGGCCGCGACGATTCCCGATGCGACGCGCTCGGCGGTGGTGGGCCTGCTGCAGCCCACCGAGCGGCCGAAGCCCACGCCTCCCTGAGCCCCCGGTGTAGGGTGGGTGTGTGGTCGACGACGCGTCAGTGCGGGTACGCCTCGAGGGCCGGGCCGAGCTGCTCGACGCGACGGTGCTGCGCTACCGGGCGCTGGTGAACGCGCTGAAGGCGTGGCGGTGGAAGGCGCGGCTGCGGGCGAACGCGGCGCTCATTCAAGAGGTCGCGCGCGTGCAGGACGAGGTCGACGAAGCGCTCGAGCACGTGCTCAAGCGCGGCCGCATCGAGGGCTGGGACCGCTCGGTGCCCGTGATGTCGACGCGTGAGAAGGTCGAGGCGCTGCGCGCCGAGCTGCTGGCGCTCATCTGCAGACGGCTCGACCGCCCGCTCCCGAACGAGGCGCTGCGGCCGGGCATCGAGGCGCTCGAGACGCAAGTGCTGACGGCGCCGCGGCTCGTGTTGCCTGGACAACGGTGGTCGACGGCCCACCAGGTGCTGCCCGGCAACGTGCCCGAGCTTCAGCGGGCCGTGTCGTTCGCGCGCCGGGCCGAGGCCCTCTTCGGTCGCCCGTCGAACGGCCCGGCGCGGCTCCCGATGTCGCTCGAGGAACTCGATGAGTTCGTCGAGGCGTGGAGCGACGGCAACGCCTCGCTCGATGCGGTGTGGCAGCGGCTCATTCGCATCGACGCGACCGGCGCGATGGTGCGGTTCCTGAAGAAGCGCGCCCGCCGCAGCCTCACGACGCCACCGAAGACCGGCCCGGAGTTGTTGTTGTATTGCGAATTCTGGCGCTCGATGGCGATTGCCCGAATGGACCAGGTGCTCGACGAGAAGCTCTCGCCCATCGAGTGGAGAGAGGACGAGCGGTTTCAGCTGCTGCGCTGGTTGTGGCATCGCGAGCACAACCTGACCTCGAAGCCTGCGCTGAAGGACGAACCGCGTGAGGGGTTGTTCGAGCTCGCCGCGGCGTTGGCAGAGCTGCCGAAGGCGGTCGAACGAGCGCCCCTCGTGCTCGGTGGGTTGATTCCCATCGCACGGCAGGCAGACCGGCTGCGCGGGGGAGACGACTGGAAGCGACTTCACGACGAGCTGCGGTTGCTGGTGCGGGTGGTGTGGTCGTCGAGGAAGGTGCGGGCGCCCGAGCTGCAGGAGACGCTGGAAGACCTCGTGCGTGCGCTCCGCGACTCGGCTTAGCCGACTTAGCGGTGCTCGCGGCACCGTGTGGGGCCGTCGCGCCGCTCCAGTCGCACTTCTGAGAGTTCGAACTCGCCCTGGCCTGAAGGACCCATCGGGAACCGAAGCGCCAGCCCTGTCAGCCGTGCTCCCTGCGGCTGACCCAAGAGGCGAACATTCACCGAGTAGGGACGCGGCGGCCCCGAGAACATCGACATGTAGAATGAGTGCGCTTCGGTCGTCGCCGTTTCGCCATCAAGCAAGTAATAGACATGAAGCTCCCGGTATCGGACGTCAGCCGAGGGCGCCCCCGTCACCGAGATAGCTCGCAAGTCTGAAAGGCACACATCGAGCGGGCCCTGCCAGCGAACGAGGGCAGAATTGCCGCCAGTGAAACGGTTCGCGCCGACTCGGCGAGCATCGGCGAGCGACCACGGGCCCTGTGGGGACAGCACAACGTCAGTCGAAGACACTCTGGGGAATGGCACAGCGTAGCTGAGTTGGTGCTTCCGTGGTGTGTCGGCAAGCGTCAGCTCGATGCGGGTGCCCGAGAGCACGAGGGGTGACCGCAGGTCGTCGTCGGCCCCATCGGTTTCCAGGCTCAAGCGCACCTGTGTGTCCTGCCAGGGGAGCAGCGAGAGGTCGAAGTCGGTCTCGATGCCCGGAGCCAGCCAGTTCGCCATCAGCAGGGTCCGGCCGGAAGTCGAAGACGCCCACAGGCGCACTCGCGCACCTTCGTCAGCACGAAGTTTCATTCGAAACCGCGCCTCGTCGAGTGCGGCTGGCAGCCGAACTTGCCAGTGCACCCGCACGCCCTCTGCGAGGAGAAGGTCGAGCGGACGATAGTCGAAGAGCTGCGAGACCAGCGCACCGTCAGGACCGCGCCACGCGGGTTCAGGTGCGCCCGGTGGTGTCTCGATCTCGACGTTCTCGAGCGCGTAGTCGCCCTGTAACGTCCACAGTTGGTGGGGCGCGAATACGCCCCAGCCGTGCTTCTCCAGCGTCTCACCCAGCACCCAGATGTCTTGTGGGTTGCCCCGCTTCCACTGAAAGAGCGCAGCCTCGCAGACCGCCGGCGCCGTTCGGAAGTTGCGCAAACACGAAGCCGCAGTGAAGCCGCGTGAGCGGAGGTACCTCGCCTTCGACTCGTAACCCCCGTTGATGGCGAGGAGCAGTGCCAGCCCGAACGTGAGCGCGAGCACAGGTTGTGCCGCCTCACGGCTGCCAACGAGAAAGACGCCGAAGAGTCCGACCCAGAACAGCCCGCACGTTGTCGAGTACCAAGGGTTGAGTTGGCCACGAAAGACGGCGAGCACGACCATCAACCCCATGGAATAGAGGAGGCACGCCACTGCGGGAATGGCCGGGCGAAGTCGAACGTGCCTGCGCCAGAATGCGGCAGTGCAAAGACCAAACAGCACGACACCAATCACTCCGACCCATCTGGCGCGAAGGTGGTCGAAGTTACCGCTCCAGGGCCAGCCGAAGGCCTCGAGCGGCAACCACCAGTCGCGTTTCACTGGCGCCGTCTCGGCAAGGTTCGAGAAGAGTGCATAAGGCGCAAGAGCGAGGGCTGACCAGAGGGCGAAGGCGAGCGCTTCGGTGCCCACGCGTCGTCGATAGAGCAGCCACGCTCCTGCCACCACGGGCCACACCAGAAGCCCGCTGCCCCACGACCAGGTCGCAAGCGTTGCACCGATGATGCTGAGGGCCCAACCGAAGCCTCGGTGGTGGAATTTCGCGATGGCCCAGACGCACATGGCGAACAGCACCTCGGCCAGCCCGACGTGTGTCGCGGTGAAACCGAACGTGAAGACCTCAACGTTGGCCGGCGAGAAGAGCAGCCACGAGATGACAGGGAGGGCCAGAAGCCTCTGCCAACGTGGTGCCCCGACCGTGAACGCCGAGGTGAAGAAGCCGACCTTCGCCATGGCCAGCGCGATGGCGAACATCAGAGTTGCACGAATGCTCCAGTGGGTGAGCGCTGCGATAGCGGTCGTGACGAGCACGGGAAGAGCGAAGGAGTGGCAGCCTCCCAGGAATGTCGCGCGGAAATAGGAACTCCACGGCAGGGTGCCCTCGAACAGCCGCTTCAGCACTGGAGCCCACAAGACGTAGTCGTTGGAGTGCGCCTCAGTTCCCACCTCGAGGACCCACAGTGTCAACGAGACAACTGGCGCGATGGCGACCACGACGGAGCTGATGGTCGCCGTGGTCCATGCCAGCTCCCCGACTCCGGACGGGCTGCGTCGCTCGAGACTCGTGGTGCGCGAAGCGACCCGCATTCAACCCTCGTCAAACTGCTTGGAACATAGTGCCACTTCGCGAAAAGTGAGTTCCATGCGGTCGGTCGTAGTGCTCGCGGTCTTGTTCATGGCCGCGTGCCAACGGCAAGAGGTGCGTTCGCCAAGAGCCCTCGTTCGCCCTCCCACGACGCACGGCGTCGTTGGACTGCAGTACGAGGTCGGGGCCGACCGCGATTCCGGTTTCGAGAGGTTCGAGGCAGAGGTGTTGGCGGTCAGCGACGCTGGTGTGGACTTTCTCTGGGTCGATCTCAGGCCCCACGCGGAAGCAGGGGGAGCTCGGGAGGTGTTCTCGATGCTGGTAAGATCGAGGTCGCGGCTGCGTGTTGCCGTGTCGATCGAGTCGCCGACCGACGCGGGCGTCGACGCTGAGCAGGCCTCGTTGCAGGAGCAGGCTGACGAAGTCTGGAGTGCGTACGCGAACAGCGCGCGGTTCGCGGACGCCTATCAGCATCTCCACGGGCGTCCGCTGTTGCTCGTCTCTGTTCCCGTCATCGCCAGTTCATGCGCAGCGGGGTGTGAGAGCAACCGTGCCTGGAACGATCGGGCACAGGGCCGCTTCACCATTCGTTTCGTGAGTTCGTTCCTCAACAGGGAGTCGGGAATCGCCGACGCGTACGGTCGCGCGCGCGGTTGGTGGAGTCGTCGAGAGGAAGGACTGCCAGTCTGGTCCTATCAGGACTCGATTGCGCTCCCTGAGCACGTCGGCATTTCGCTCGAAGGGGTACTCGACCAACAGTGGCGACGGGCTCTCGATGTTGACCCCGCTGTCGTCACACTTCATGGCTGGGCGCGAGAGCGTCGGACGACATCGAACCTCGAGGCCCTGTCCAACGGGGCCGCCTTCGCTCGGCGTCGGCGAAGCCACACCGTGCTGAGAGACACAACCACAGGGGTCTGGTACTTCCGGTCTGCTCCAGGGTTCACTGTTGAAACCACCATTTCGTGGGTTTCGGGCGCTCATTACGAGCCGCTCCTGTGCGACTTCGATGGAGACGGCGTTCAGGACCTCGGGCTCCGCGATTCGAGCCTGAGCGGCCAAGGCCGGTGGCACTTCAAGCGTGGCCCGAAGTTCGACTTCCAGACGGAATGGTCATTCGCATGGACGACTACCAGCGGACCAGACTACCGCGCGCTCGCCGGAGATTTCGACGGCGATGGGTTCTGTGAAATCGGAGTTCGCCACACGCCTTCCGGCGTCGTTTCATGGCGTCGCCCAATCCCCGACTCGAAGGAACACTCCCTGTCGTGGACGGCGGGAGCCCAGTTCGAGCCCTTTGTCGGTGATTTCGATGGAGACCGCCAGACGGACGTGGCTCTGGCAGAGAGCCACGGTGATGTGCACGTCCGTTTCGGACCTGACTACATTCGGGAAGGTGCGCTCAGGGCCCCCGCGTTTGCTCCGGTGATCTTCAGCGGTGACTTCGACGGAGATGGTCGCTCCGAGTTGGCGAGTTACGACTTTCGTGACCATGGCTGGGGGCTGGGCCGGTTTGCCATCGAGTGGCGCGACGGGGGCGTCGAGACATTCTCATGGGCATCTGGAGCGAACTACCAGGTCCTCGCCGGCGACATTCGCTGACCGTTTGCCGGTGCTCGAGGCAACTTGCGGTGTGCAGGTTGCCCAGCCCAACCAAGCATTGCCGGTAGCTGACCGAGTTGCACGCCGCGGCGCTAACCGACGAGCCGCCCGATGACCTGCTGGGCAATCGGGTGATAGCGCGGCTTGAACTTCGCGAAGAGTGACTGCGCCAACGGCTTCGTCTCGGCGCGTTTTCCGAGCGCCCGGTACAGCGGCTTCAGGTACTTCATTCGCCCGACGCGCCCGAGCACCTCCTCGACTCTCGGCAGCACGGACGAATCACCTGCCTCGGTCGCGACGCCGAGCCACGTCACCAGCACCTCTGGGTTCTTCGCCGCCGTCAGCTGAAACGCCTCGTCGAGCGCGCGACACTGCGTCACCGTCACCGGCTTCGGCAACGCATCGAGGTACAGCTGCCACTCGGTCGCGCCCCAGCCAATCACCTCGTTCGCCGCAGGGAGCCGCGCACCAACCCGTTGCACGGCCTCGAGCCGGGTCGAGTGTGGCCTCCAGTGCTTCGCGGGCAGCCCTGGCCCGTCGATCCACGCCTTCGCGTCGACCTTCGCCAACAGCCCGGGCGCCTCCTTCTCGAAGAACGCGACGAAGTCCTCCGTCGAGGCCGCCTTGAAGCGGAACGTCGAGAGCCAACCCTCGAGCAGCCGGTCGAACGTCGCCCGGCCCGCCTCGGCCTCGAGCGTCTTCAAGAACAGAAACCCCTTCTCGTACGGCACCTGGCTGAACGCCTCATCGGGGTCGACGCCCATCAAATGGGTCCGGAGCTTCGTCAGCTCGGGGTGCGCCGAGTGCTGCTCGAAGGCCTGTTGCAATGATTGAAGGCCGACGGCCGCGTGCAATGCAGCCATCGGCTCGCCCTCGAGCGCTTCGAGAATTCGCCGCTCCGCGAACACCGTGAAGCCCTCGTTCAGCCAGAAGTGCTCGGCGTTCGTGTTGGTGACGAGGTTCCCCGTCCACGAGTGCGCGAGCTCGTGCGCCACCACGTTCACCAGGCTCTTGTCTCCCGCGAGCAACGTCGGCGTGAGGAACGTGAGCCGCGGGTTCTCCATGCCGCCGTACGGAAACGACGGAGGCATCACGAGCAAATCGAAGCGCTCCCAGTCGTACGGCCCGAACAGCGCCTCGGCGGCCTTCAGGTGCGCCTCGACGTCGGCGAACTCCCACGCGGCGGCTTCCACCTGCGCAGGCTCGGCCCAGACCCGCGAACGCGGCGAGAGGTCTTTCGACGTGAGGTCGCCCACAGCGAACGCGAACAGGTACGGCGGAATCGGCTGCGGCATCTCGAACCGCTCCACCGCACGCGAGCCCTTCACCTCTCGGCCTGCCGACGACGCCGCCATCACCGCGCGCAACGCGGCGGGCACCTCGAGCGAGGCCGAGTACGTCTGCCGAATCGAGGGCGTGTCCTGACAGGGCAAGACACTGCGCGCGTGAATGGCCTGGCATTGTGAAAACAAGAACGGCTGCGCGCCGCCCATCGTCTGCTCGGGTGACAACCATTGCAGCGCCGACGCGTCGGGAGCCGTTTGGTACCTCACCCGAATCGCCTCGGCGCCTGCCGGCACCGTCACCTCGAGGCGGCTGCCGAGAATGGCGTCGGCCGGGTGCACCACGAAGGGCAGCGCCGCTCCCGAAACCGTCGTCACCGCCTCGATGCTCAGCGCACGCGTGTCGAGGTCGAGCGGGCCACCCCGCGCCGGTGCGGTGAAGTGCAGCGTCACCTCGGCCGCGAGCGTGCGGCGTTCGAAGTCGACGCTCGCCCTCCACTCGAAGGTACGGGTGCGAGGGTGGGTGTCGTCAGCGAAGGAGTGCGGGTCGAGGCGGGCCATGCCCGCACCGTTGCCCGGTCACTGGCCGATGGCAATCCAGTGAATGCAGTCGCAGGCGGTCGACGTCGAGCCCGTCCACGACTGGAACTCGAAGGCCGTCGTCGAGCGGCTCCTGATGCGCACGCTCGTGCACCCCGAGGCGTCAGGCTCTTCGGGCATCGCGAAGACGATGGGCGGCGTCGAGAACGAGGTGCCGAACGGCACCAGGCTGCCCGGACCCGCGCTGTTGGGAATGGAGCAGGTGCCGATGGTGCCCGTCACCACCTTGCGCAGCACCGAGCCTCCGCCCACGACGAGCTCGTTCGTCTCGACGCGCGTGGCGCTCGCCGTGCCGTTCACCTGCAGCTTCGCGTTCGGGTTCGGGCCCGCGCCGCCGATGGCGACGTTGCCTGCTCCGGTGCGCTGGAGGAACAGGGTGCTGACGCCGCCGTCGACGCGCGCGTAGATGTCGTCGCCGTCGAGGCCGAGGTTGGCCGCGCCCTGGTCGCCAATCACCACGGTGCCACCCGAACTCGGGCCGGCAGGCGTCGCGTTCGCCGAGCCGACCTTCGAGTCGACCAACGCCGCGAGCGCGTTGAAGTTGCTGTTCACCTCGCTCGCGCGCGCCGGGGTGTCGGCGCCAAAGCAATACAACAACGAGCTGAAGCGCCCATCACACGCCTGGGGAGCGGCCGGGTCGGCGAAGGCGCGAAGGCCGCCCACGGCGAACACCAGGGCAGCAGCCGAGAGCGCTCCGAGTCGCAGGGCCTTCGCGCGACGGCGGTGGCCGTGCACCTCGGCCTCGAGCGCGGCGAGTCGCCGTTCGATGTCTTCAGTCATGAGAGGACTCTACCCGCAGGGGCCGATTGACGGTCGACTCCCTGCGGGCTCGAGCTTGCTTCAATCGACCCAGAGCACGCCCTCGGGCTGCGAGGCCTCGGTGTTGCCGAAGGTGCGCCGCCACGTGCGGAGGAACAGCGTCGCGTGGTCGGGGTGCTTCACGTGACCGCGCACGTAGATGCGGCCCTTGATGACGACGACCTCGTCGGCCTCGTGTGGTCGGCCAGCGCGGCGCAGCTGTGCGGCCTGGGCGATGCCCACGTTTCGCGCCACGGCCGTGGGGCTGGTGCGCACCAACGTGTCGACCTCGGTCAGCTCGTCGTCGGTGGGCTGCAGAAAGAACCACTCACCCTGGCGAACGGTCTTGCCCGTGCTCCGGCGCTCGGCCTGCACCACGTCGTCACCCTTCAGCGCGACGTGGGCCGCCCACACCGTCGGCGCGGCGCGCGGCAGCTGCGCGATGAACAGGTGCTGCTCGTCCATGCCCGCCAGGAAGTGGCGCTTGCGGTCGTCGGTGAAGCGCTCGTACACGCGCGTGCCCCACTTCGTGGTGCGGACCAGCCGCGCGCCATCACGCGGGGCCGGCGCGTGCTTGCCCACCTCGAACTCGAAGCGACGCCGCGGCTCGTGCACCATCACGACGAGCTGCTGGCGCGGCTTGTCGACGGTGGTGACGACGACGCGGTTCTCGTCGGCGCCCTGCCAGAGTCGAAAGCTCTCGGGCACGCCCACCCGCGGGCGGCGAACGATGTCGAGCTGCACGATGTCGCGGCCCTGACCGCGGCCACCGAAGAGCGGCGCGTCGAGCACCAGCAGCGGCAGGCCGGCCTGTGCGAAGCGCGCGACGAGAGGAGCTGCACCCATGACGAACCTGCCGGCTCGAAGGCTCCAGAAGCGGAGCGCTCGGCCGACGCGTCACGGGCCGTACGCCTGACGGCTCAGCCGGCCTTCTTCAGGTCTTGTGGCTTCGCCGACTTCAGCCAGGCGAGCGCGTCGGCCGGGTTCGAGAAGAAGCGCACCTCGACGCCTCCCATCATCTCGAACTGCTTCGCCGAGCTCTTCATCTGCAGCTGCCCCACGGCGCGCTCGGGGTTCACGATGGCCCAGAACTTCCAACCCGTCGCGTGCGCCCGCGGGAACCAGTCGGTCTGCGCCCACTTCATGTCGGCCTCGTCGAGCACGGTGTTCTTCCGGTCGTCGCTCAGCCACTTCTTCGCGCCCGTCTTCTTCATGTGCTCGAGGCCGCGTTCGAGCAGGTCGTGAAAGTCCTTTCCGACCATACGGGTGAGGAACTCGTGATGAACGATGCCCTCGGAGTGGTACTTCAGAACGGCGCTGTCATTCTTGAACACGATGGTTTCGGCCATGGGGCCCTCCACGCCGTCTCCATTTCAAGGCGCTTGCCGCGGTGAAGGGGTTGATCACCCTCGACGCGCCCTGGGGTGTTTTCGACCGGCTGGGTGCTTTCCCGCCGCGAGCCCGCGCGCCAGCCACCGCTCCAGCGCCTTGCGCGTGCGCACGCCGGCCGTCATCACCCTGACGAAGCCGCGCATCGTGCGCCCGCCCAGCGTCATCGGCCGCACGTGCTCGTGCGCGCAGGCCTCGTCGCGCTCCTCTGGGCGAACGCGCACGAGCAGGCCGTCGGCGCCGACCGCGCAGCACATGGCGCCGTTCACCATGAAGGCGAGCCCACCCATCATCGGCTTCTCGACGCCCTTCGAGCCGAGCAGCGCACGAACCCGCGCTGCCAGCCGTTCATCGATGGCCATCAGCGCGCCGCCAATCGCGCGAGCTCGTCGGCGGCAGGCTTGAACGCGAGCCGGTCGAAGAAGAGCGTGATGTGCGTGATGCGGCCTGCGTCGACGTGCAGCGACTCCACCATCGGCAGCTTCGCGCCTGCGGTCGTCACGAAGTCGTAGATGACGCAGACGTCGGCGCCCTCGCTGAACACCTGCTTCACCTCGGTGCGGGCCCACACCGGGCCGATGCGGCGCAGCACGGCCAGGTACGCGCTCGCGCCACGCACGTCGTTGCCGGGGCTCGTGAAGACCACGTCGGGCGAGAGCAGCCCCTCGACGGTGGTGAGGGTCTTGCTGCTGCACGCTTCGATGTACGCGACGGCGATGTCTCTGCTGGTCATGAGGGCGGGCTCCACGTCGGGGTTGCACGTCATGACAGACGAGGCCCCCGAAACTGTGCGGTCTGGCCGACGAAGACGTCCATCGAGGCCGCGGCGTCGTCGACGAAGCGCAACACCATGACCGAGTGCAGCGCACCTGCTCGGGAGAAGACGAAGGCTGGCGCGCCGTTCGCGCGGGTCGGAGCGAGCTGAACGCCACCGGCCCAGAACGTCTCGAAGCGAGGCGACGTGAAGAAGGCGCGTACGGCCTCGACGCCGCGAAACCACATCGCCCACGGCGGCATCGCCAGCTCGACGTCGTGCCGCAGCAGCGCGACCAGCGCGTCGAGGTCGTGCGTGTGCCAGGCCCGCAGAAAGCGCTCGAGCGTCTGGGGGGCCGGCTCGTCGTGGCGCAGCTCGACCGTCGAGAGCGCCTCCCGACCGCGATGGAGCGCGCTGTTCACCGACGAGACCGTGAGCGCGAGGGCCTCGGCAATCTCGTCGGCCGACCAGCCCAGCACGTCTTTCAGCAGCACGGCCGCGCGTTGCCTCGGTGGCACGCGTTGCAGCACCGCGATGAACGCCAGCGCCACCGTCTCGCGCCGCTCGAGGCTCTCTTCGGCGTGGGGGAACAGCAGCGCGTCGGGCGCGGGCGAGATGAAGGCCGACGGCTCGCCCTCGACGAGCGTGAAGTCGGCGCCCGAAGGAGCCACCTCGAGCTGTGGCAGCGTCAGGCGCCTCCGCCGCTCGAGCGCGTTGAGGCAGGTGTTGGTGGCGATGGTGAAGAGCCACCGCTTCATCGGCGCAGCGCCACGAAAGCCGGCCTTCGCGCTCCACGCACGCGCGAGGGTTTCTTGCACGAGGTCTTCGGCGTCGTCGAAGCGGCCCACGAGGCGGTAGCAGTGTCGAAGCAGCGCAGGCCGAACCGCCGCGAGCACCGTCTCGAAATCGGCGGCCATGCGCTCCCTACAAGTCCCAGTCGCGGTGCTTCTTGCAGCGCTTCTTTGCGTGCTCGGTGGCGACGCTCCCGAAGTCGGCGAGCTGCCGCATGTAGATGTTGGCGTTGCTCAAGTCGCCGCGCTGGCAGGCGACCTCGACCATGCGCACGAAAAACTCGCGCAGGCCTTCGTTCGAGGTGAAGCGGGAGCGCAGCGAGCCTCGGCGCGACCACGCGTCTTCCCAGGCGCCGGCTTTGATCTGCTCGTCGATGGCCTTGAGCTCGAGCAGGTCGGCGGCGCTCGGCGCAGGCAGACCCTTCGGCGGCGGTTTCAGGGCGCCCGCGTCGACCACCACCTCGATGACGCCGGCGTCTACCCCGGCGTCGACCTCGACGGCGACGACGGTGGGCGCGCCGGCATCGACGACGACGGGAGCGGGAACGACCAGCGCGGCGCCCGCGTCGACCTCGACGGCCTTCGTGGCGCTGCCGTCGAGCTTCGACGCGATGAGAAAGGTGGCGCCCGCGATGGCGAGCACGACGGCGCCGCCGACGACGAACATGGCCGGAGAACGCGAGGGCGGAGCAGGTGAAGGCGGCTCCACCGGCTTGGGCGGCGTGCTCACGGCGGGCTGCGGCGACTTCAGCGCGCTCGGGTTCGGCGTCGCGAGCAGCGGCGCCCTGGGCACGATGTTCGACGGCGGCGCGACGGTGGCGTCGGCCATCATGTTCTCGTCGACCGACTCGCCGGGCTTCAGCACGCCGGCAGGGCCACTGGGCGCGGTCGACGGCTGAAAGGCCTGGTGCTGGCCGGTGCTCGACAACACCTGCCCGGTGAGCTCGAGCACGAAGGCCGCGACGCTGAGCGTGCGGTTCGCGCGGTCTTTCTGCAGCGCGTGCTCGACGGCCTGGGCCATCACGTCGGGTACGTGCGGCGCGAGCTCGAGCAGCGGCCGGTGCGGCTCGTAGGCGATGCGGAAGACGACCTTCGCGATGTTGTCGGCCTCGAAGGGCGCTTTGCCGGTGAGGCACTCGTACGCGATGGAGCCGAGCGAGAAGACGTCGCTCTGCGGCGTGACGTCGCGGTTGTGGCCCAGCGCCTGCTCGGGCGACATGTACAGCGGCGTGCCCATGAGCACCGAGTCGGTGGTCTGCATGGTGCCGCCGTCGGAGAGCTTCGAGATGCCGAAGTCGAGCACCTTCACCTGGTCGCCCAGGCCCGTCGGCACGAGGAAGATGTTCTCGGGCTTCAGGTCGCGGTGCACCACGCCAGCCGAGTGCGCTGCGTGCAGCGCGCTGCCGACCTGTCGCATCACCATCGACGTCTCGTCGGGCGACATGGGCCCACGCTTGAGCCGCGCGGCCAGGCTTTCGCCTTTGAGCAGCTCCATGACGATGAAGGGCTGCCCCGACTCGAGGCTGTTGAAGTCGAGCACCTGCACGATATTCGGGTGCTCGAGGCGCACCGCAATCTCGGCTTCACGTCGAAACCGCGCGAGCGCTTCGGGTGGTAGCGCGCCCTGCGTGTGCAGCACCTTGATGGCGACCTGCTTGCCGGCGAGCCGCTGGTGCCGCCCGAGCCACACCTCACCCATGCCGCCCCGGCCGAGCAGCCGCTCGACCTCGAACGTGCCCGCCACCACCACTCCCGGGCTCAACGCGTCAGCCATCGCGGGCGCACTCTGACACACCACATGAAGAACAGAACGGACTTGAGGGGTTACGCCGACGTCACCGACGGGCGTGAAGGCCTGCCTGAATGGCGCGCACGCGCGGGCGTCCGGGTGCATCGGTCATCACGCCCGCTCCATCTGGAGTGGATCAGCCACATTTCGAGGTAGAACGCCGCCATGCACGCCATCGTCATCGCCCTCGCAGTCCTCGCGCAGACCGGACCCGACAAGAAGGTCGACCTCGGCGACAAGAAGGACTCGATGGGCGCCGTCACCGACGGCAAGGGCCACTACGTCATCTACAACGCGAAGGAGCCGCTGGGCGGCCCGACGCTCTACGGCGACGGCAAGGTGTTTCACCTGATGCGCACCATCGGCGGTGGCGCGAGCGGCACCGAGTCGTTCAGCCTGAGCTACTGGGACCCGCGCGTGTACCGGGCCGAGAACAGCTACGCCTCGTTCAACATGAAGGACGACGGGCGCGCGTTCGACATCAACTGCGGCGACATCACGACGAAGCTGACGAAGGTTCCGAAGGACGAGCTGGCGAAGATGCTCGCGTCGGCCGAGCTGCGCGGCTCGAAGTGGACTCGACGCCCCTCGAGCCTCTTCCGCGACGACACCGGCACCTATTACCTGGTCGACCGGCTGCGCACCGATGACGACGCCGACCGCCGCGACTGGCGCGTCTTCATCGGCCCACGCGGGAAGATGAAGCTGGCCGCGCTCAAAGATGTCGTCGACGACGACCAGGGCCAGATTTTCGCGACGAAGGACGGCTCGCTCCGCCTCGTCACCGGCACCGGCGAGCGCAAGTGGGTGAAGGGCAAGGTCGAGCTGAAGCTGACCGAAGTCGACCTCGACACGTTCCGCAACGCGCGCATGGTGTACGTCGAGCTCGGGCCGTACTCGGGCGAGAAGCTCGGCACGCCCTGCGACGACCTGATGTGACAAGCGCAGAGAATCGCTGAAGAAGACCGGCACGGCAGATCGCCAGGCGAGGTGGTGCGTTGAAGGGCCACCATGCCCAGCACGCTCTTTCTCGCGATGGCCACGTTGTTGACCGCAGCTCCGGCGCTCGTCGACGGCGCAAAGGCGAAGCCGCCGACCGCACCTTCGAAGAGCGAACTCTACACGACCTATTTCTACACGGCCGGAGAGGCCATCGTGCAGGGCTACGAGTCAGACACGCACGTGCGCATCATCAGCCTCACGGGCAAGAAGGGCACGTTGTGGGAAGGCACCGTGCACCGCGGCGACGCGACGGTGGTGCAGACGGGGCAGGGCACGTTCGGCTTTCTCTCTGACAAGAAGGCCGCGATTCTGGTCGGCACGCCGCAGAGCTGCACGTGCGTCGGCTACTTCGGCAAGGACGAGACCGGTTCGTTCCGCAGCAACCACATGTTCCTGCAGACGCCGCCGCTGTCGAGCAGCGGCAAGGAGCGCGTCGTCATCTGGGCGATGGAGGACCTCTCGCTCGAGGTGCGCGCGCCGAAGAAGGAGAAGCTCATCAAGAAGGCGACGCTCAAGAAGGGCGAGTCGCTCACGCTGATTC
>JAEUJR010000753.1 GCA_016793585.1 Archangium sp. | reverse complement strand
GCGTCGGTGCAGGTCGTCGTCGCAGGCCAGGGCCCGCAGCGAGATGCGTCGGCGAAGAGTGACGTCGCCGAGGCGCTGGCTCCGGGTGAGCGCGTGCGCATTGGCCTGACGCCCGACGCGTGGAAGTACGCGCTGGTGGTGAGCATCGATGAGGCGGGCGAGATCACGCCCATCTACGTCGACAACGGCCGCAGCCTCGCCATCGGAGCCTCGAAAGAGGTCGTCTGGCTGCCCGAGAGCCTCGAGTTCACCGGCAAGGGCCTGGAGCACGTCGTCATTCTCCTGTCTGCCTCACCCATCACGCTCGATCAGCTCGCAGGGCCGTTGCGCCTCGCCTTCCAGGATGCGCGTGGCGACCTCACCAAACTCGGCAGTCTGCCGTTGCCCGGAGAGCAGTTTCACCGCACCTTCCTCAAGCCGTGAGCCCTTCCCTGCCAGCGACGCTTCGCCGGTTTGCGATGCTGATCGCAGGCCTGGTTGCGTGCGCCGCGCAGGCCGAGGGCCCCATGCGTCGGTTCGCCCTCTTCATCGGCAACAACGAAGGCGGAGAAGGCACGCGGCCGTTGCTCTACGCAACCGACGACGCGAAGCGCATGCACGAGGTGATGCTTCGGCTCGGCGGCACGACCTCGAACGACGCCATGCTGCTGCTGAACGAATCGTCCGACGACGTGCTGACGGCGCTGGCCGAGCTGGAGCGGCGGGCCCGCGATGCGCGCACCCACGGCGATCGCACGAGCCTCTTCTTCTACTACTCGGGGCACGCGAAGGACGGCGCGCTGCGGCTCGGCTCCACGAAGCTGCCGATGGAGTCGGTGAAGGCACGGCTCGCTCAGGGGCCGACCGACATGCGGGTGGCCGTGTTCGATGCGTGCCGTTCGGGGTCGATCACGCGGACGAAGGGGGTTCGCAAAGCGCCAGCGTTCGAGGTCGAGACCGATGCGACCCGCGCTGCGAAGGGCCTGGTGATTCTGACCTCGAGCGCGTCGGACGAAGACTCGCAGGAGTCGGATGCGATCGGCGCGAGCTACTTCTCGTATCACCTGGCGAGCGGGCTGCTGGGCAGCGCAGATCAGAGCGGAGATGGGCGCGTCAGCCTCGCCGAGGCCTATGCCTACGCGTACGAGCGCACCGTGGCCTCGACCGCCGACAGCGCGGCGGGCCCACAGCACCCGACGTTCAGCTTCGACCTCGCGGGCAATGGCGATCTGATGCTGACCGACGTGGCGCAGCGTCGTGAGGGCTTGCGAATTCCGGTCGAGGCGCCGGCAGGCACCTACTTCTTGATCGACCGCCGTGGCGTCGTGGTCGCCGAGATCACCAAGAGCGAGACCGAGCGCACCATCGCGTTGTCGCCCGGCACGTACACGGTGAAGCGCCGCCTGACCGATCGCCTCCGCGTCGGAGAGGTGCGTGTCGTCGAGGGCCAGCTGTCGACGCTCGATGAGGCGCAGCTGAAGAACGCGAAGTTCTCCGACGACCCCGTGAAGGGCACCGGCCTGACCACCGTGTACTCGCGCCACTGGAGCATCTCGGCGACTGGCCAGTACCAGGCGATCTTCGACGCGCCGACGAGCGCGGGCGGCCTGTTCCCCTCCGCGCCGCTGGTTGGTGGCGAAGCGACGGTGCACAACTTCTTCGGCCGCGGCTTCGCGTGGAGCTTCGATGGCCAATACGGCTGGTCGACCGGTGTTGTGGCGAGCGCGCGGCTGGGCGCTCCGGCGAGCTATCGCTACTCACTCGTCAACGTCGGCACGTCGATTCTCTTCGAGTGGAACCAGGACGGCAGCTGGGTACCCTTCCTCGGCGCGCGGCTGGGCCTGAACCTGATGAACCGGCAGTTCGATGATCCGCTCTTTCCCCAGCAGGCGTTCACGACGATGACGCCGGGCGTGGTGGGCGGGCTGAAGTACCGCATCGGCCGCAGCTTCGGCGTCGTCGCGCGCGGGCGCGTTCACTACCTGCTCTACAACGTCGACGAGACCCGCAACCTGGGGTTCGCCGAGGTGGGCCTTCTGCTGAACTACGAGTTCCGGGACTGATGCCATGAGACACGTTCTTCTCTTCAGCGTGCTGGTGATCACCGCGTGTGGCGGCAGCTGGTCGAACCGCGATCTCGAGTTCGCCGCCGCCCTGCCCTCGCGCGCCGATCTCTCGTCGAAGCTGCCGACAGCGTCGACGACCGGCCAGCCGCTCTCGCGCAGCGACGGCCTCAACGCCGGAGAGCCGTCACAGGCGTACGCCGACACGAAGAAGGCCGTGTCCGAGTTCAATGGGCTGCTCGACTTCTTCCTCGGGGTGCTCGACTCGGTGCGCTCCGTGCCTCCGACGGCTCGTGATGGTCAGTCGCGCACGTGGGGCCCGTTCACCGCGAAAGACAACCCCGGCTTTCAGTTCCAGGTGATCATCGCGCTGGTCGCCACTGAGCCGCAGGAGACGTTCGGCTGGAAGCTGCAGGTGCGAAAGCTCGGAACTCAGGCGTGGGTCGACGTGGTGCGCGGGAACTTCCAGGCGTCGCCCGAGACCGTGCGCAAGGGCATGGGCACGATCGAAGTGCCGGTGAAGGACTTTCGCGATCTGATCACCGTCGACCCCAACTTCCGGCAGCTCGACTCGATCGTGATCGGGTACTTCACGGCCGGGTTTCCCAACACCGCGCAGATGGCGTTCACCTTCGCCCCTGGGAACACGAGCGGGCTCTCGGGTGCTGGCTACGCGGCGAAGCGCCTGCAGGACGGCTCGGGCGCGATGGGCTTCTCTCTGCGATCGCTCGACCCGAACACGACGCGGCTCGACACGGTGAGCAAGTGGCGCGCTGACGGCGCGGGGGTCTCGGTCGCGAACGTCGTCGAGGGCAATTACCGCGGAGCGACTCGCACCGAGTGCTGGAACGCGTCGTTCAAGGTGACGTACTTCAAAGAGAACTGGCCCGGCGGCCAGGAGTCGGGGAACGCCAGCACCTGCGTCTCGGTGGAAGGGCTGTAGTAGGTTGACGAAGTGATTTCGGCCGACACCAGTCCTGCGCAGGAAGAGCGCTACTTCGAGTTGCTTCGGCGACTGACGCCTGCGCAGCGGATGAAGATCGTGAGCGCGGCCACCCGGCAGATGCGGCACATGGCCGAGGCGGGAATCAGGCTCAGGTTCCCGAATGCGACGGAAGCCCAGGTTCGTGAGGAGTTGATCGAGCTGCTCTACGGCGCAGAAGCCCGTGAACGCCTGTGCGGGAAGAGATGAGCGGTCCAGCATTCTCCGAGATCGAAGACGTTGCGGTTCGACTTGGGCGCACCTTCGACTCGCTCGGCATCAGGTACCTGGTCGGAGGAAGTGTCGCGAGCTCGCTGGTTGGAGAGCCTCGGGCGACGAATGATCTCGATGTGCTGGTGGAACTCTCGGAGGCCCAGGTGACGGCGCTGGCAGAGGCGCTGGGTCCCGACTTCGAGGTCGACACTGAGGCTCTGGCCGATGCCGTCAGGCGACGGCGTTCATGGAACATCTTCTACTTGCCGCTCGTGACGAAGATCGACCTGTTCATCAAACGGCTCGATCCATTCGACGCATCGGAACTCGAGCGAAGACGACCGATCTCTCTGCCCGGTGGCTCGGTCTCAGTCGCAACCCCAGAGGACATTTTGCTCCGCAAGCTCGCGTGGTACCGCGAGGGCGGAGAGAGTTCGCAAACT
>JAEUJR010000718.1 GCA_016793585.1 Archangium sp. | reverse complement strand
GAGTTCTTGAAGTCGACTGTGCGACCCTGGCCGTCCGTCAGTCGACCGTCGTCGAGGATCTGAAGAAGCACGTTGAACACGTCGGCGTGCGCCTTCTCGATCTCGTCGAAGAGCACGACCGCGTAGGGGCGGCGGCGAATCGCTTCGGTGAGCTGGCCACCTTCGTCGTAACCGACGTACCCGGGAGGCGCGCCGATGAGCCGGGCCACGGCGTGTTTCTCCATGTACTCGCTCATGTCGATGCGCACGATCGCCTGGTCGGAGTCGAACAGGAACTCGGCCAGCCCCTTCGCCGTCTCGGTCTTGCCGACGCCGGTGGGCCCCAGGAACACGAACGAGCCGATGGGCCGGTTGGGATCCTGCAGACCCGAGCGCGCGCGGCGAACGGCATTGCTGACGGCCTCGAGCGCCGCCTTCTGGCCGATCACCCGTTGACCGAGCCGCTGCTCCATCTTCACCAGCTTCTGCAGCTCGCCCTCGAGCAGCTTCGAGACGGGAATGCCCGTCCACTTGCCGACGACCTCGGCGATGTCTTCGCTGTCGACCTCTTCCTTGAGAAACTTCTGCTTCTTCTGCAGCTCGACGAGGCGCGCGTTCTGCTGATTGAGCTCCTTCTCGAGCGAGGGCAGCACCCCGAACTTGATCTCAGCCGCCTTGTTCAGGTCGCCACGCCGCTCGGCGCCGGCCTGATCGTTGCGGGCCTGCTCGACCTTCTCCTTCACGGCGCGAATCGACCCGATGACCGACTTCTCGGCCTCCCAGTGGGCCTTGAGCGCGGTGAAGCTCTCGTTGAGCGTCGCGATCTCCTTCTCGAGGGTCTCGAGTCGCTCCTTCGAGTGAACGTCGGTCTCTTTCTTCAGGCCTTCGCGTTCGATCTCGAGCTGCACGAGCTTGCGGCGAACGTCGTCGACCTCGGTCGGCATGGAGTCGATCTCGATGCGCAGCCGTGACGCGGCCTCGTCGACAAGGTCGATCGCCTTGTCGGGCAGGAAGCGGTCCGAGATGTAGCGGTTCGAGAGCGTGGCGGCGGCGACCAGGGCCGTGTCCTGAATGTGCACGCCGTGGTGAACCTCGTAGCGCTCCTTGAGCCCGCGGAGGATCGAGATGGTGTCCTGCACCGAGGGCTCGCCCACGAACACGGGCTGGAAGCGGCGCTCGAGCGCGGCGTCTTTCTCGATGTGTTTGCGGTACTCGTCGAGGGTGGTGGCGCCGATGCAGTGCAGCTCACCGCGCGCGAGCGCCGGCTTGAGCATGTTGCCTGCGTCCATCGAGCCTTCGGCTTTGCCTGCGCCGACGAGCGTGTGCATCTCGTCGATGAAGAGAATGACGTCGCCGTTCGCGCTCGCGACCTCCTTCAGCACGGCCTTGAGGCGCTCTTCGAACTCACCGCGAAACTTGGCGCCTGCCACCATCGCGCCCAGGTCGAGCGTGATGAGGCGTTTGCGCTTGAGGCTCTCGGGCACGTCGCCGTCGACGATGCGGCGAGCGAGGCCTTCGGCGATGGCCGTCTTGCCGACGCCGGGTTCACCGATGAGCACGGGGTTGTTCTTGGTGCGGCGCGAGAGCACCTGAATCGAGCGACGAATCTCTTCGTCGCGGCCGATGACCGGGTCGAGCTTGCCCGAGCGCGCCGCCTCGGTGAGATCGCGGCCGTACTTCTCGAGCGCGCGGTAGGTGCCCTCGGGGTCCTGGCTGGTGACGCGGCCCGAGCCACGAATCTCCTTCAGCACCGCGACGACGCGATCCTTCTTCACGCCCGATGAGCCGAGCACCTCACCGGCGTTGCCCTTGTCCTGCACGAGGGCGAGCAGCAGATGCTCCGACGAGGTGAACTCGTCTTTCATCGCCTTGGCTTCGTCTTCGGCCTTGTCGAAGAGCGACATGAGTCGATTCGAGATCGACGTCTGGCCGCCTTTGATGGTCGACATGCGCTTGAGCGCGTCGTCGATGCGGCTGCCGATCAGCTTCACGTCGGCGCCGATCTTCTGGAGCATCGGCACCACGACGCCGTCGCTCTGGTCGAGCAGGGCCTTCAGCAGGTGCTCAGGCTCGTAGTTCGGGTGCTCCGCGCGGCGAGCGAGCGACTGGCCCTCTTGAATCGCTTCCTGGGCTTTGACGGTGAATTTGTCGATTCGCATGTCAGCACGGTAAGGGTCGATCGACCGCGCGCAAGGGTCGTGCCGAACGCGTGAGCCGAGTCACTTCGGTGGGCTGAAACCGCCGATCCCGACGCGTGGCGTTAAGGGCCTCGAAAGAACTCGCGAAAATCGTGCGAGCAGCCCTTGTTCCCCCCATTCCATTCCTGTACTTGCGCCGCGTTTTCGAGCGTTCGCATTGGGGGGTTCACGGGTGGAAGCGCACGGTGGCTACCTGTGCCGATTCGAGGATGTCGACGTTGCCTGGCTGCAGCAGGTGGCGCGGCATGCCCTCGAAGAAGACGGCCAGTCGACGAGCGACGTCGGGCTGCAGGTCACCGTGCTGGGTGGCCCCGGGCTCGTTCGTTTCGCCTGGGACGCGCCCTTCACCTATGGCCGCCAGGGCGCCCGCTGGTACCTCTCGCACCACGCGCTGGCCCGTCGGCTGAGTGAGCACCTCAAGACGGCCCTGCACGTCTACGTCTTCGATCCCGACGAGCTCGAACAGGTGATGGCGTACGGCAACGGCCGGCGCGTCGGCGGAGAGATGCTCCGGTACGTCGACGTCGACTTCGACGAAGAGGACGACGACGCGGCCTTCGAGAAGCTCAAGGGCAAGTGGCCCATCGGGCATCTGGCGCGGGTGCTGGGCGTCGCTCGCGAAGAGTTGATTCGGCTGCCGCGCCAGTCGACGGTGCTGATCGATCTCGAGCGCCACTACAACCCGCAGCCGCTGTGGCAGCTGTTCCCCGAGTCGCTGCGTCGCGGCCGTGCGCCGCTTCGCGCGGCGGGCGCCTGAATCACTCTTCTTCGGGCGTGTTGCGGTCGATGAGCTCGAACGTCTGCTGAATGCGCTCCGAGCGGAAGTAGTTCGACGCGAGCAGGAAGAGGCCGATCACCACCATCGTCGTCATCACGCTGCCGGCCGAGAAGATCGTCATCGTCGCTTCGGCCTCGCCGAGCTCGACGTGGTGCTCTCTGAGGGCCTTCTCGTAGGCGCTGACGGCCGCGCGAACCATCACGAGCTCCTGGGCGCCGTCGAGGGTGCGGAAGACAGCGGCTCCGACCGCGGCGCGCGAGAGCAACAGCGCCAGCCCGCCGCGTTGAATGCCCGAGGGCCAGCGCAGGCGCAGGGCCGAGACGAACACCAGCGCCGTCGCGGCCGAGAGCCCGAAGAGCACGGCGATACGGGGCCAGCGCATGCTCTCGATGCTGTTGCGAATAGCGATGCCCTGAGCCCGCTGGGCCGCCGCATAGGCCTCGGGGTTGGGCGTCAGCTTGTTGAAGAAGGGCGTCTCGCCGGCCGACACGTCGATCTCTTCGGCGACGAAGGCCAGCCGCATGCCCTGAATCGACCCGAACGAGACGATCGCGCCCAGCGCCACCGTGGCGAGCGTCGCGTAGCGGAGCGGAGTGGGCAGCACGGGTTACTTCCCTTGTTGCTTCTGCACGTAGCGCAGCCGCAGATCGGTCAGCAGCGTCTTGAAGAGCTGCTCTTCTTCGATCGTGAGGTTGCCGGCCGTCTTGTTGCGCAGCAGCTCGAGCAGGTCGAGCGATTGGCGCGCCAGCACGAGGTTGACGGCGGCGCCGCCCGTGTCGGGGTTCGGCGCGTCGCCAAGGTGAATCAACGCCGACGACGCGAGGCCCAGCACGAACGTGCTGAACGACACCGTGTCGGCGTCGCTCTCCATCACGAACGTCTCACCACGACGCTCGGTCATCGAGCTCACTCCTCTTCGTCGATCGGGTCGTCTTCGGAGACGGTCTCGACGCGCGTGGCCTTCTCGGCGACGTCGGCCAGCGTCTTCACGTGCTTCTCGTAGGCCTTCTCGTCGACGAGGCCCTGGTTGATGTAGCGCGCGATGGTGCGCTTATCGAGGTAGCGGGGATCCAGCTCGGTCTTCTCGCTCATGGTCGCGGCGTCTATAGGAACCCGCCATGGCGCTCAAGCTCCCGCGCGGGTTGTACGGGCTGATCGACGATGGGGTGCGCCCAGAGGTGCCAGTGCCGACGAAGGCCAGGTGGGCCCTCGAGGGTGGGGCGGCGGTCATTCAGCTGCGCCTCGAGAAGACCCCCGACCGCCTGGCCCTGGAGTGGATTCGCGAGGTGGTGGCTCTCGCGGGAGCCGTGCCCGTCATCGTGAATGACCGCGTCGATCTCTGTCTGGTCGGGCAGGCGGCGGGGGTGCACCTTGGCGCGGACGACCTGCCGGTCTCGGTCGCGAGGCGACTGCTGGGCCCGGCCGCGCTCATTGGAGCCACGACCCGAACGCTCGCGGACATCGAACGGGCCGCTGGCGAAGGCGCCGATCACGTGGGCGTGGGCCCCATCTTCACGACCTCGACCAAGCAGGTGAACGCGCCGTCGCTGGGCCTGGAGGCCTTTCGCGCGATCGCGAAGAAGAGCCCGCTGCCGGTCGTGGGCATCGCTGGCATCACGCTGGAGACGATCGGGCAGGTCGCGAGGGCGGGCGCTCACTGCGCGGCGGTCGCGGGCGACCTGCTCAATGCGCCTGACGTGGTGGCCCGGGCGCGTGCGCTCCAAGACGCCTTCTTCGCCACCTGAACCGAGCGGCTTTCTCGCGAACCGGG
This sequence comes from Archangium sp., assembly GCA_016793585.1. The sequence continues at coordinate 5,151 of JAEUJR010000718.1, read as the reverse complement.
GCAGGGGCGTGCATTCTGTCCTCCATGAAGTCCCCCCACGGCCACCACCACCCGCGACGGCCGAACATCGCCATCACGCCGGATCTCACCGCGCCCACGCCCGACACGCCGACGCCGCGTTACGAGCTCAAGACCACCTACGCCGACGCCGTGCTGCGTGCGGGGGGCTTGCCGTTTCTGCTGCCGTACTCTGATGACTCGCTGGTGATCGACGCGTACCTCGACCGCGTCTCGGGCCTCGTCATCTCGGGAGGCGCGTTCGACGTTCCGCCCGAGCTCTATGGCGAGACCGCGCGCGCAGGCATGGGCCCGACCAAACCGGCCCGTACGACGTTCGAGCTGGCGGTGCTGAAGGCGGCGTTGCAGCGGCGCATTCCCGTGTTGGGCATCTGCGGTGGCATGCAGCTCATCAACGTCGCCTACGGCGGAACGCTCGTGCAGGACCTGAAGCTCGAGCTGCCAACCGCGGCATCGCATCAGCAGAACCACGATCGGTCGCAGCCGCTGCACCCCGTCGAAGTGCGTGAAGGTTCGGTGCTCGCCGAGTGCGTCGGCAAAGGCCAGCTCATGGTGAACTCGACCCATCACCAGGCGGTGAAGACGGTGGGCACCGGGCTGCAAGCGTCGGCGGTGGCTCCCGATGGTGTCGTCGAGGGCATCGAGTCGAAAGACGGCTCGTTCGTGGTCGGTGTGCAGTGGCACCCCGAGGCGATGGTCGAGACCGTGCCCCCACATCTCGGCGTCTACAAAACGCTCGTCAACAAGGCCCGAGATCGCCGGCAGCACGGCTGACCAGCGGCCGATGTAGGCCGGGGTAGGGGCCCAAAAGTCCCCTTCGTGGTCACGCTGCGTATACTCGGGTCTCTGTTCGGCCGACTGGTACCGAGGCGGAAAGCACTCATGCGCTCATCGTTTCTCATCAAGGTCCTCGCGGCCGCTCTGCTCGTGTCCGCCTGCAACTGCGACACGAAACCTCCGGTGGTCGGAGATGGCGGCGCGGGCGGCGAAGCGGGCGGGAGTTCGGGAACCGGCGGGGGCGATGGTGGTGGCGGCGCAGGCCTGGGTGGAGGCGCGGCCGACGCAGGCCCGATGGTCGACCCCAACGATCCCCGCAACGATCAGCGTGACTCCGACTGCGATGGGCTGACTGACGCCGAAGAGTTCGGCAACGTCTACTCGGGCGGCGCGCGCACGAGCCCCAGCAACCCTGACACCGACGGCGACGGCATTCTCGACGGCGTCGAGGTCGGCAAGATGATGTCGGTCGAAGCGCGCTGCAGCTTCATGGGAGACGCCGACCCCGGCTCGCGCACCCTGCCGACGGTCGCTGACACCGACGGCGACGGGCTGTCTGACGGTCTCGAAGACGTGAACCACAACGGCCGCACCGAGCCGACCGAGACCGACCCGACCACGACCGACACCGACCAGGACACGCTGGCCGACGGCGCCGAAGACGCGAACAAGAACGGCACGGTCGACCCCGGAGAGACCGACCCTCGCGCGCGTGACACCGACATGGATCGCATCGCCGATGGCATCGAGCTGACGGTGACGCGCACGAACCCGACGAACCGCGACTCCGATGGTGACACGTGCCTCGACGGCGCGGAGGACTTCAACCAGAACGGCGTCGTCGACACGGGAGAGACGAACCCGAACCTCGCCTCCGACTGCGGCCCCGCGAACAACCCCGACGCCGACAACGATGGCCTGCCGAACACCATCGAAGACAAGAACCGCAACGGCATGGTCGACCCGGGAGAGACCGACCCGATGCGCGCCGACACCGACGGCGACGGCATCAGCGACGGCGTGGAGGACACGAACAAGAACGGCTTCTTCGACGCTGGCGAGACGAACCCGCTGCGCGTCGACACCGACTGCGATGGCCTGCTCGACGGGCCTTCGGCCGTGCGTGGAGACGGCGGCATGGTGCGCGGAGAGGATCTCAACGCGAACGGCGTCGTCGACATGGGCGAGACCGACCCCCGCAAGCGTGACTCCGACGGCGACGGCGTGACCGATGGCGTCGAGAGCGGCCTCACGACCGCGCTCATCGCCGACGCGACGAACTGCACGAACGTGCCCGTCGACGCCGACCCCTCGACGACGACCAACCCGACGAACCGCGACACCGACGGCGACGGCATCGACGACGGGGCGGAAGACACGAACCAGAACGGGCGCGTCGACCCCGGCGAGCTGAACCCCAACGACATGACCGACGGCATGGGGCCCGCTGGCCAGGCCTGCACGCGCACGAACCTGAGGCCGGTGCTGTTCCGCTCCGAGGCCGACCCCGATCTGCAGCTCGGCCTGCCCGCGTCGTTCACCGAGGTCAGCCCCATCGTCGTCATGGGGCAGCGGCGAGGCCTGATGGGCTTCGACCCGACGAACCAGGTGGCCTTCGTGGTGTGGCGTGAAGCGGCGCGCGGCGGCGCCATGAACCCCATCGTCGACGAGACCCAGCTGCGGCCGATCTTCAATGGCGTCGGCGCGGTCACCAACGTCACGACCCAGCAGTTCACCGCGTGGGACAACATTCCCGCGGCGCAGGCCTTCTACGACATGGCCGGCACCACCGACGTGAAGACACGCGCCAACGCCATCGCCAACGCGTTGGTGGGCATGAACGGTGGCTCGCTCGTGGGCGCGGGCACCGGTATGGGCCCGTTCCGCGTGCAGGTGCAGGTGCTGCACCGCACGAACGCGGCGGTGGTCGTGATGGCGGCGCTCACGCCGATCGCGAACTTCTCGGGCGCGCCGCTCTTCACCATGTCTGACGCGGCGGGCGGCTCGGCCATCGCGCAGTTCGGCGACGACAACGCCTCTCAGTGCGAGGTCTTCACGCCGGGCAACGCGAAGGTCGACTTCCTCTTCGTCGTCGACGACTCGTGCTCGATGGCGACCTCGCAGGGCGCGCTCGCTGCCACGGCGACGCAGATGACGACGCAGCTGTCGAACTCGTCGCTCGACTGGCGCCTCGCGATGGTGACGACGTCGTATTTCAACGGCGGCACCGCCACGAACAACAACAACAACGCCCTGCGCGGCTTCACGCGAAACGTCGATCAGTTCCGTGCGTGGCTCACGCAGAACAGCACCTGCAACGCCATGCGCTGCAACACCGTGGTGCCCACGCCGCCTGCGACGATGGGGCCGGCCTGCAACACGGGCGGCTCGAGCGGCGGCTGCTGGGTCGGCACGGGTGGAACGAGCCCTGAACGCAGCCTCGAGTCGGCAGCGCGCGCGGTTCAACAGATCACGCCCGCCTCGGTGATGGAGCAGGCCGGGAAGCTTCGCGACGGCGCACAGCTCGTGATCGTGCTGCTTGGCGACGCTGACGATCAGTCGGCGCTCACCGCGGCGCAGTACACGACCTTCTTCACCACTGCGAACGCGACCGTCACCGCCAGTGGAAACACGTACACGAACCGCACGGGTGGCCGCATCGTGGTGCACGGCATCGTGTGCCCGCAGGGCAGCACCTGCAACGCCGAGCCGAACAACAACAAACACGGCCAGGTGATCTCGGCGACCGGCGGCGTGCGCGGCGATTTGTGCAACCCCCGCCTGCCGAACACCGCTGCCGACTGTTCGCAGTACCCGTCGATCGCCGTCTCGGTGCCGAACATCGTCACGAGCGCGATCGCCGCCGCCGGCTACCGCATGCAGAAGCCGCCCATCGGCGCGTCGGTGAAGGTCGCCATGGCGAACGTCGTCGACATGACGCAGTGCAACCCGAACGATCTGCCGCGCAGCCGCATGAACGGCTTCGACTTCGACGGCATCAACCGCACCATCTCGTTCTTCGGCGCCTGCCGGCCCGCTGGAGCGATGAACCGCGCCGCCGTCTCCTACCGCTACTGGATCGACGTGACCCCGCAGCCGGGAGGCAACCCGCCGCCCTGCGTGAACGACCCCAACTACGACCCGACGCAGCCCGACTTCTGCCGCGGTCGGCTCGCCTGCAACCGCACCAACGGCGTCTGCGAGTGCCCGCAGGACTGTGGCGGCAACGGCCCTCCGGGAACCATCTGCAACACCAACCCGCAGGTCTGCGACTTCGTCTGCACCGCCGACTGCGGGGGCACGTGCTCCTCGTTCCAGCAGTGCAACACCACGAGCTGCTCGTGCGACTGCCGTCAGATGTTCACCTGCCCGGCGGGCTTCCGCTTCGCGAACTCGAACGGCCAGTGCGGCTGCGTCTGCGACACGGCAGCGCTCAACTGCGGTCAGGCGTACCAGGCAGACCCGGCGACGTGCTCGTGCACCTGCAAGAGCGACTGCGGTGGCTGTGGGCCGAACCAGACGTGCAACCGCTCGGTGTGCTCGTGCGGCGGTGGCATCAACTGACGCGAACGCTGGCGGTCTGCCTTCTCGTGTCGGGCTGCGGGCGGACCGAGCTCGTCAGCTTCGCTCCGCTCGACGCGGGCGTGCTCGAGCGCTGCGCTGCGGGCTTCGCCGACGTCGACGGCGGGTGTGTCGAGATCGCCGCGAGCCTCGATGGGCTGCGTTGGGAGCTGCCCTGCCTGACGGTCGACCGCGACTTCCCCGAGCTCATCTGTCTGACGGGCCCTGACGTCACCCAGTCGCGCAAGCTCCTCGGGGTTCCCGGCAGGCTCTACGACGTTCGGGTGCGCGTGCGCGGCGTGGTCGAGACGCGGGGCTACGTGGGAGGCGTCACGGTCGCTCCGTTCGTCGTTCGTGGCGCCGAAGCGAACCCCTCGACGAGCGACCCGTGGAACGTCTACCGCCTCGAGGTGAGCTTCCCGCCCCAACACTGGTCCCTGAACGCTGGAGCGAGCGGTGAGTACGTCTGCCATGCCGTCGACACGACGTTCACCGTGCAGGTGCGTGCGGGCGCGACGGTGGTGTTGTTCGCGAGCTCGGTCGATGGGCGGCGCTCGCAGATTCGCAACCGCGACGATGGTGGCGTTCCGCTGGTCGCTCCCGAGGTCGCGCCGGCGCCCGCAGCGTTCGACGGCCAGTTCCTGCAGCTCGACGTGCTGAGCGTCTCGGCGCTGTGACGCGCTCCGGGGGGCTTGTTGCCCCTGGTCGAATCGTGGGAGAGCTGGCGTTTCCGGTTCCCGCTGTTGGAGGTCACATACCCGATCGCGTCACTCGCCCCACGACTCCCGTCGTTCC
>JAEUJR010000713.1 GCA_016793585.1 Archangium sp. | reverse complement strand
ACGCGACAGGCGGCGGGAACGCGACAGGCGGCGGCAACACGACCGGCGGCGGCTCCGTCGTGCCCATGCCCCCTGCCCGCCCGACCAACCTCACCGCGCTTCCCGGCGACGGGCAGGTCACGCTCACCTTCACCGGTTCGCCCGGCGCGACCAGCTACCGCCTGTACTGGGGCACGCAGGCGACGGTCTCGAAGACGACTGGAACGGCGCTCGGCTCGGTGACGAGCCCTGCGCTGCACCAGGGCCTCACCAACGGCACCACCTACTTCTACGTCGTCACCGCGGTGAACACCGCTGGTGAGAGCGCCGACTCGCTCGTCGCCTCGGCGATTCCTTCGCAGATGGCCGCGACGCTGAACCCGCAGGTGCGCTCACGACGGCCTGACGTCGGCGCGACCGCCGTACGCGTCGGCACCCGCGTCGATGCCCGCTTCGATCGCGACCTCTCGGGAGCCACCGCGACCAGCGCCAACGTCTCGCTCACGCTCGGCGACGGTGGCGTGGTGCCTGTCACGATCGGTTCTGCGGGCCCGCTCGTCACCATCACGCCCTCGGCCCCGCTCGCCTTCGAGACGACCTATCGCGTGACCCTCGGCACGGGGCTGCGAGACAGCGCCAATCGACCGCTCCCGCGCGACGACACGTGGACCTTCACGACCGGCTCTCCGCCCCCTGCCGCGACACCGCACGTTGGCGACGCGGCCGCCACCCTCACGTGGACCGAGGTGCCCGGCGCGCTCTACGCCGTCGTCACCCGCACACGGGTCGGCACCGCGAACTCGACCGTTCAGTACACGGTGCACGGCACCACCTTCACCGACTCCAGCATGATCAACGGCGTGCAGTACGCCTTCAACGTCGCGGTGTGGACGCCCTTCGGCCTGAGCGCGCCGTCAGCCGACGTCTTGGTGACGCCGCAGCCCTCACGTCCCCGGCCGCCCACGGGGGTGCGCGTCGTCACCGGCCGCACCACCGCGCTGGTGACGTGGGACGCGGCGACGGGCGCCAATGGCTACTCGGTCTATCGGGCCCAGCGCGCGGCTGGCACGTACACACGCATCGCGACGTCGTTTCAGAGCACCACCTTCTTCGACACCGGGCTGAATCCCGACGCCACCGTCTCGTACGTGATCGAGACCGAGTCGACCAACGGCACCAGCGCGTGGTCCACCGAAGCCGTCTCGCGCACCGAAGAAACGCTGCTGCCTGCGCCAGCCACGTTCACCGCCACGCCCGGCAACAACTGGGCACGGCTGACCTGGAGCCCCGTCACCGGCGCCACCAGCTACGTCGTCTGGCGCGCGCAGTGGCCCAACGGCAGCGTCACCAACCTCGCGCTGGTGCCCGAAGGGACCAGCTTCGACGATCTCACCGCGAACGTGGGCTCGACGTACCGGTACTTCGTCGGCGCCGTCACCCAGAACACCATCAGCGACTTCGCCGAGGCGACCGCGTCGCCAATTCCCGGCCTGCAGCTGCCGCCGCCGGTGCTGCTCGCCCCATCGATCGACGTGAACCGGGTCAGCCTCAACGCCACCGGCTCCAGCGTCTCGGGCGTCACCCTCGAGCTGTTCCGCTCGACGAGCCCCGACGCAGGCTTCACGCCGGTGGCCGCCCTCGACACCACCGCCGTGGGGGGCACCCGCTACTTCTACGTGGGGCGGTACACGCTCGGCACCGCGACGTCAGACTTCTCGGCGCCCGTCGAGATCACCCCCGCCGCAGCCGTCACGCCGGCGATGCCCCAGAACGTCGGCGTCACCGTGGCCAGCGGAGGCGCCGACGTCACCTTCGACGCCGTGCCCAACGCGACGAGCTACCAGGTGGGCTCGGCCACCGCGCCGGGCGGCCCGGTGACGGTGCGGTGCAACAGCTTCGACGCCTACGAGACCCGCTGCATCACGAGCCTCATCGACAACCAGACCGTCTACCTCTCGGTGCGGGCGCTCAACAACTCGACGACCGGGCCGTGGAGCAACGAGCTGCAGGTCAGGCCCACCAACGTCGGCACCGCTGCGGGCCTGCCGACTCCGGGGGTGGACGTGCAGGCGGGGTCGAGGGTCGCGACCGTCTCGTGGGGGCAGGTGCCCAACGCCGCCGAGTACCGCGTGTACCGTCGCACGCGCCTCACGCCCTGGGCGCTGCAGACGACGACGCCGCTGCTCTGGTTCCAGGACACGACGGTTCGCAACGGCGTGGAGTACCGGTACGCGGTGCAGGCGGTGAACCTCGTGCCGCCCAACACCCGCTTCTCGGTGCCCGGGCTGACCGCGTACGTGCGCCCCGTCGAGCTCTCACCGCCGCGGGTCACCGGGCTCACCGTCACGCCGATCAACGGCGGGGCCATCGTCCGGTGGACGCCCATCGCTGGAGTGGACTCGTACGCGGTGCGCTCAGCCTTCAACGCTGGCGGTGCGCCCTCGAACAACCAGGCCGCCTGCTCGAGCTTCGATGCCTGGGACAACACCTGTGAGGTGCAGCTCGCCAACGGTACCCAATACGTCGTCAGCGTCTCGGCCCAATCACCGAACGGCACGAGTGGCTGGTCGGACGAGGTGTCGGTGACGCCCAACGCCGTGGGGCCGCCACGCCCCGTCGGCGTCGACGTGTCGCCCGCTCATGAGCGGTTGCTGGTGGTGGCCAGCCCGGTGCCGAACACCACGTACCGGCTCAGGCGCCGAACCGCCTTTCGGCCCACCGTCGACCTCGGCCCCGTCGGCGCGCCCTGGGTGAGCGAGAGCCAGCCCAACGGCATTCGTTTCATCTACGAGGTGCAGGCCGAGACGTCGCAGGGGTTGAGCTCGACGTTCGAGTCGGTTCCCACGGCGGCCTCGGCCCTGGCGCCGCCTCGACCGACGATGCTCGAGCTCGTTCCCGGCGCGGCGCGCGTCACGGCCTGGTGGGAGCCCGTCGCCGGCGTGTACGCCTACCGGCTGCGCATGGCCGACTCCCCGACCGGCCCGTGGACCATCAGCGCCAACAGCAACGACGGCCTGCGCACGACGCTGGGCCTGTCGGCACCGAACGGCCAGCAGAAGTACACGACGGTCGAGGCCCTCTCGACGTCGGGCACCAGCGCCCCGTCGGAGCCGCTCGCCGCCACCGCGAACGCGATGTCGCTCGGGCTGCCGGTGCCCTTCTTCCTCAACGGGAACCAGGCCGTGCAGATGTGGTGGAGCGCGGTGCCCGGGGCGGTCGGGTACCAGGTGCTGAGGCGAAGCCCGAGCTCGTCGTGGGCGCTGCTCACCTCGCTCACCTCGCTGCGGTACACGGACTTCAACGTCGAGAATGGCGAGACGTGGCAGTACCAGGTGCGCGCGATGGGGCCGACCGACCCCGGCAGCTGGAGCACCGAGTCGCTCGAGCAGGTCGTGCTCGCCACCGTGCCCCCGGAGCCGGCGCCGCCCACGGTGCGCGCAGCCAACGGAGGCCTCTTCGTGGAGTGGAGCCCGACGGCGCTGGCGACCGGCTACAGCGTGTTCCTCGCCTCCCAGGCCGACGGCGCCTTCACCTCGGCCTCGTGCACGACGACGGGCCAGTTCGAGACGCGGTGCCGCGCGGGCACCTCGACGGCGGCCTACGTGGTGGTGCGGGCCTCGTCGGCTGCGGGCCCGGGCGTGACCTCGACCGCGGTGGCCGGGGCTCCGAACGCAGCCCTGCCCTTGCAGCCCTCGGCGACGGTGACGGCTCCGGGCGGAGCGGGCACGCTGCGCGTGAGCTGGAGCGCGATCGGCGGCACGCCCACGTACCGCGTCTACCGGCGGCTGCCGAACGGGGTGCCCACCGAGGTGAACCAGACGACGACCACTTCGTTCATCGACAGCGGGCTCACCAGCGGCCAGCAGTACGTCTATTACGTCGAGGCCGAGAACGCGGTAGGCCGCGGCGCCTGGTCGGCTCCCGACTCCGCAACGGCTCCCTGACTCGCTCCTCGACATGACCTCTGAACTGAACCGGTTGGCTGCAGGCCTCTTCGTGGTTGGTTTCCCCGGCACCACGGCCGATGACGACGTGAAGCGCCTCATCGATGACGGCGTCGCAGGCGTGATTCTCTTCAAGCGCAACGTGGGCACGCTCGAGCAGACGCTCGGGCTGGTGCAGTCGTTGAAGGCGCACGCGGGGCGGCTGCTGCTCGCGGCGGTCGATCAAGAAGGTGGGCGCGTGGCGCGGCTGCGGGGCGCGCCCTTCACGGCGCTGCCGCCGATGCGCGTGCTGGGGAAGACGCGCGACGCGGCGCTGCTCGAGCGGGTGGGCCGGCTGCTGGCCATGGAGACGCGCGCGGCGGGCTTCGACTGGGACTACGCGCCGGTGCTCGACATCGACACGAACCCGGCGAACCCGGTGATTGGCGATCGGTCGGTGCACCAGGAGCCGGCCGAGGTGGCGCGGCTTGGGGTCGCGCTGGCGAAGGGCATGGAGGCCGGCGGCGTGGCGTCGTGCGCGAAGCACTTCCCCGGCCACGGCGACACCACGAAGGACTCGCACCTCGATCTCCCCTCGTTGCCGCACGCGATGGAGCGCCTCGAGGCGGTCGAGCTGGTGCCGTTCAAGGCGTACGCGCAGGCGAACCTGGCGTCGGTGATGACGGCGCACGTGGTGTTCGATGCGCTCGATGCGCGGGTGCCGGCGACGATGAGTCGAAAGGTGATGACGGGCCTGTTGCGCGAGCAGCTCGGGTTCAAGGGCGTCATCGTGTCGGATGATCTCGAGATGAAGGCCGTGGCAGATCACTTCCCCATCGAGCGGGCGGTCGTCGAGGGCCTCGATGCCGGGGTCGACTGTTTCCTCGTGTGTCATCACGCCGAGGTGCAGCGAAAGGCGATCGCGGCGATCGTCAATGCGGTGCAGAGCGGGAGGTTGAGTGAGGCGCAGCTGAGAGCGGCGCATCAGCGGGTGGCGTCGATGTCGAGGCGGTTCGCGCGTGGAGCAGACTCGAGAGCGCCCGTGCTGGGGAGTGCAGAGCACCAGGCGCTCGCCGCCGGGCTCGATGCGCAGGCGTTCGTGGGCAAGGACCCGACCGAAGTGCTCGTCTGAAGACGACCCGGCCCGGGCAGCGTGCGCGCCACCCGGGCCGGAAGAATCGAACCGACCGCCAGCTCAGGGAGCGCGCAGCAGGGTGAAGTTCTGGTTCACCGAGCCCGACGCCGCGACCGTCACCGTCACGGTCTGCGAGAGGTAGCCAGTCTTCGAGGCGGTCAGCTCCCACGTGCCGGCCGGCAGCGCGTTGCTGAAGGTGTAGGTGCCGTTCGAAGCCGTCGTCTGGCTGAAGAAGCCACGGTTGATGGTGAGCGTGACGCCCGAGAGCGCCGCGTTGCCCATGCTGCCGTCGTAGACGCTGCCTGACACGTTGCCCGAGCCCGGGTTCGCGCCGACGTAGACGATGTAGTGGGCAGCGGTCTTGGTGATGGCACCGCGCGTGTCGCGGTTCACTACGTGGAAGCCCCAGATGCCGTCGGGCGTGTTGGCGAGCAACACCTGCTTGTTCGAGGTGAAGTTCGTCGCCGTCGCCGCGGGGATGGTGTCGGCGTAGCGGTCGAGCGTGAAGTAGTAGCCGTTGAAGTTCGAGTCGGCCTGCGGGTTCGTCCACGAGAAGAAGAGGCCTGGCGTGCCGCCCCAGGTGCGCTGCGTCGGGTGGCTCGTCGAGGTGATCGTGGGCGGTTGCGTGTTCACCTGCACCGTCGCCGTGGCCTTCACGGTGCCGACGTTGAACGCCGAGTCGACCGAGACGATGTGCACGTAGTTCATGCCCTGAACGAGCTGCGCGGCGGGCACCTGAATGGACTCCGCCATGATCAGCGTGCCGTTGCCGGCCATTGCGGAAGGCAG
>JAEUJR010000711.1 GCA_016793585.1 Archangium sp. | reverse complement strand
GGTGCCGAAGGTGACGAAGATCTTCGACGACATGAAGGTCACCCTGCCGTGGACGACGCGGCTGCTCATCTGGTCGTCGAACTTCCTGCAGGACTGGTGGTTCGTGCTGGTGCCGCTGATGATCGCGACCGCCATCTTCCTGTTCCAGTGGACGCGGAGCGCGAAGGGCAAGCCTGTGTGGGACAAGTTCGTGCTCAAGATTCCCGTCTTCGGGCCGCTGGTGCGAATGCTGTCGGTCGCCCGCTTCTCGCGCACGCTCGCGACGCTGCTGAAGTCTGGCGTGCCGCTGCTCACGGCGATGGAGATCGTGAAGAACGTCGTCACCAACACGGTGATGAGCGACGTCGTCGACAAGGCTCGCGACTCGATTCGTGAAGGCGAGAGCATCGCCAACCCGCTCAAGCGCTCGGGAGAATTTCCTCCGCTCGTGTACCACATGGTGTCGATCGGTGAGCGCTCGGGCCAGCTCGAAGACATGCTGCTCAACGTCGCCGACAGCTACGAGTCGCAGGTGAACGTTCGCATCGGCGCGCTGACCTCGCTGCTCGAGCCGATGATGATTGTGAGCATGGGCGCGGTGATCGCGTTCGTGGCCTTCTCGATTCTGATGCCCATTCTGCAGATGAATTCGATGGTCCGGTGAGGTGTTGAAGTGAACGTGAAATCGAACGCGACGACTGACACCCGCCCGCCTTCAGAGAAGTGGCTCTGGCGTCTGATGACGGCCGGCCTCGTCGCGCTCGCCGTCGGCCTCGTGGCCGTCGGCCTCAACCTGTACGTGTGAAAGGAAACACCCGCATGCTCCGCTCTACCCTGACCCGTCGCCGCCGCGCTCGCGGCATGACGCTCATCGAGATCATCGTCGTCATCACCATTCTCTCGCTGCTGATGGCCGCCGTCGGCGTCGCCGTCATTCCCCAGCTCGAGCAGGCCAAGGTCGACCGCGCCAAGATGGACATTGGCAACATTCAGAACGCGCTGAAGACCTACTACGCGAAGAAGGGCAACTACCCCGACACGGGCCTGGGCCTCAAAGCGCTCGTCGACGCACAGATCCTCGAGCGCGTGCCGGTCGACCCCTGGGAGACCGAGTACGTGTACATGAAAGAGGGCTCGACGCCGGTCATCATCTCGTACGGCAAGGACAAGGCGCCGGGCGGAGCCGAGACCGACGCCGACATCTCGTCGAAGGACCTGGGCGCGAAGAAGCAGTGAGCCAGCCATGACCTCGAACCCGCGCGATCGCGACGACAAGACGACCGGGCTCTCACCTGCGGCCATCGCCGTGGGCGTGGGGGCTGCCGCGCTCGTCTGGCTCGCGCTCGACGCGCTGAAGAGGTTCTTGTGAAGCACTCCCGCGCGCGCAGAGGCATCACCCTCATCGAGCTCGTCGTCGCGCTCGGCATCGTCGTGGTGCTGTTCGCCGCGGTCGTGTTCGGCGTCGGCGCGCTCACGGGGGCGAAGGCCAAGGAGGCGAGCGCCGAGCTCGCGGGCACCATCCGGTCGCTCTACGACTCCGCCGCGCTGTCGGGGAAGACGTGTCGCCTCGTGTTCGAGCTGCCTGGCAAAGGCGCCGAAGACGACGAGGTGAAGTACCACGCAGAGTGCGCCAAGGCTGGAGTCACCGCTGGCGCCAACCGCGAAGACGAACAGCGCGAAGCAGACAAGAAAGACAAGAAGCGCAAGAGCGACGACAACGACACCCGGTTCCGCTCGCTCTCGGGTGACAACACTGGCCCGAACCTGCAGGAGCTGATGGCGCGAGAGAAGAACCGCGTCGAAGAGAGCGCGAAGTTCTCGAGCTTCTCGTCCGAAGACGTCGTCGAGCGCTCGCTGCCGAGCGGCGTCGAGGTCGAGGTGTGGACCTCGAAGCTCAAGACGCCCGTGAAGTCTGGCGTCGCGTACCTCTACTTCTTTCCCCAGGGGTTCACCGAGCGTGCGCAGATCTACGTACGCCAGGGCAAGAACGTGTGGACCATCACCGTCTCGCCGCTCACCGGGAAGACCGTGATTCATGCCGACGCGCTGGAGCTGCCTCGCACATGAGCAAGCGCGCCTTCACCCTGCTCGAGACCGTCGTGGCCATGTCGATTCTGGCCGTGTCGCTGATGGCCATTCTGGACATCAACTCGACCGCGGTGGCGGCGCACATCTACGCGCGCAAGTTGACGGTCGCGACGATTCTGGCGCGCTCGAAGATGACCGACATCGAGCAGAAGCTCTACGACGAGCCGCTGCCCGCCGATGACGACGAAGACGCGGGCGACTTCAGCGCCGAAGGCTGGCCCTCGTACAAGTGGCGCGCGAAGATCATCGCGCCTCGCACCAACGGCCTCACGCCCGAGCAGCTCTTCACCGCGTTGTTCAATCTGCCCATGGGCGGCGGTGGAAAAGATGGCCAGGCGAGCCCTCTGGCGGCGCTGTTTGGTACAGGTGGCGCTCCGGGTGGTGCCGCAGGTGCCGCGGCGGCGGCAGCGCTCGGTGGCGGCGGCGCGGCGGCGGGTGCTGGCGGCATGGGCGGCCTCATGGGCGCGCTCGGTGGTGCAAACCCGCTCACCGCGCAGTTTCAACAGATGGTCGACATGCTCCAGAAGTCGGTGCGCGAGGTGCATCTGACGGTGACCTGGAAGGAGGGGAAGCTCACTGAGAGCTTCGACCTCGTCACACACATCGTCTCGCTTGGGCCCGGCTCCGACCGGAACGGTGGCGCGGCTGGAGCGGCCGGAGCTCCCGCGGGCGCGGCGGCCGATGTCTACGTCGACTCGGCGACCGGCCAACCGGTGCCGAACGCGCAGCCCGGCCCCAACGGGCAGATGGTGAACCCGGCGAACAACCAGCCCGTCATCACCGCCGCGCAGTTCGCCCAGCAGCGTGGCGGCCAGCAGATGCTGCAGAACCCGATTCCGGGCCTTCGCCCCATCGCGCCCGCCATGGTCCCGCAGGGCATCGGCAACGTCATTCGCGGAGGCGGCTTTCAATGAGCGCGCGCCGCGGCTTCACCCTCATCGAGGTCATCGCAGCCATCGGCATCACCGCATTCATCGGCGTCGTCATCGGCGTCACCTTCAGCACCACCATCGCGAACAAAGACGTCATCGAAGGCCAGGCCGAGAAGTACCGAATGCTGCGCGCGGCGACGAGCCGAATGGCCCGAGAGATCGGCGCGGCGTACGTGAGCGATCGGTACGACTCCAAGCGCTACCGTGACGCCTTCGACCGGCCGACGAACTTCGTGGGCACCCGCGAAAAGCTGCTTTTCACCTCGCTCGCGCACCAACGCCTGTACGCCGACGCGAAGGAGAGCGACCAGATGGTGGTCGAATACTCCGTGAAGCGCTCGCCCGACCCGAAGGTGCGCGACCGGCAAGATCTCATTCGCCGCGAGAAGACGATTCTCGAAGAGCGCATGGAGCGCGGCGGCACCGAAGACATCCTCTTCGAGGGCATCAAGAAGCTCGAGTTCCAATACTGGAACAGCGAGCGCAAGCAGTGGGAAGACGAGTGGGACACGCGCCGCGCCGAGCGCCGTACCATTCTGCCCACGCGCGTGAAGGTGACCATCACCGCCGTCGACGAAAACGGCAAAGACGTGAAGTACGTCACCCAGGCGCGCATCATGCTGAACACCGAGTTCCCGAGGTTTCAGTGAGAGCCCGGAGACTCGCCCGCCCGAAGGCGTCGTCGCCCCGCTCGCGCAAGACCGAGCGCGGTGTCGCGCTGTTGCTCGTGCTGGTTGGAATTGCAGTGTTGTCATTGGTGGCGAACGAGGTTCGATACAACTCGATGGTCGAATTGCGGCTCGCGACCAATCAGCGTGACGAGCTGCGCGCGCACTACCTGGCTCGCTCGGGCATCGGCATGTCGCGCCTGATGCTGCGGTTCCAGAAGCAGATCGATCAGATGCCCATTCCCAACTTCTCGGGAATGCTGCAGGGCATTCTGGGGAGCAACCCTGCCCTGGCCGGGCTGCTCGGCGGCGCAGGTGGAGCTGGTGGGCTCGGCGCGCTCGCAGGTGCGCTCGGTGGTGGTGCGGGCGGTGCGGCAGGCCTGCTCGGTGGAGCGGGCGCAGCTGGCGCTCCCGGCATGAGCACCGCGTCGATTCAGCTCTGGCGCATGGCGAAGATCGACTGCCACATGCTCGAGGGCATGGTGCCCGAGGTCACCGAGAAGGGTGGCCTCGCGCCGACGGCAAAGAACAAGAAGTTCGAGTTCGACGACGAGAACCCCGAGCTCGGCAAAGAGATGCAGGCCAAGAAGTTTGGCTCGTTCACCGGCTGTTTCGACACCGTCATCACCGACGAAGAAGAGCGCATCAACTTGAACAAGCTCGACGGCACCCAGCTCGTCGCGGTCGTCGTCGTCAACCAGCTCGTCACCACGCTCAACGACAAGCGCTACGAGTTTCTCTTCGAGAAGGAAGACGCCAACCGCCTCAAGATCCCCGCCAACGAAGTCATCATCGGCATGAAGGACTGGATCGACGAAGACGAGACCGGCTCGAGCCTCAATCTGACCGGCCAGGGCGATCCGTTCTTGCGGGGCTTCTCGGACGAGAACGGTGGCTATTCGAACTACGAGACCCGCTACCGCGCGAAGAACGCCCGCTTCGACAGCCTCGACGAGGTCTTCCTGGTTCACGGCGTCAACGACCGGTTCATGGCGGCGTTCAAAGACAAGTTCACCGTCTACCCAGACATGAACGCCAGGCTGAACATCAACACCGACGACCCGGTGATGCTGGAGATCGCGATTCGATCGATCGTGAACCCGATTCCCGCCGACCCGCGGCTCGCCGACCCGATCTTCATCGACACGGTCATCAAGCGCATTCGCGCGGCGCGGCTCTTCGCGATGTTCGGCATGAGCGTGGTCGACTTCGCGAACATCGTGGCGTCGACGGGCCTCGCCGTGAACCCGACCATTCTCAACAACCCGCAGAACCAGCGCTTCATCGGTGACAAGAGCAACACGTACCGCATCGCGGTCACGGGCTCGGCTGGCGACGTCACCCGCACCATCACGGCGATCATCCGCCTCGACGACGGCCTCGGCCGGCTCGTCTACTGGAGAGAGGAGTAACTCATGGCCCGCGTCCTCGGCCTCGATCTCGGCAGTCACTCGGTGAAGGCCGTCTTGCTCGAGACGACCCTTCGTGGCTTTCAGGTGAAGTCGTACTCGACGGCGCTCGTGCCGACCGAGGGTGAGCGGCTGCCCCGCCTCGAAGCAGCCATCACGCAGCTGCTTTCACAGAACACGCTCACCGCCGACACCGTGGTCGTCTCGGTGCCGGGCGTGTCGATGGCGACGCACTCGCTCGCGCTGCCGTTCTCTGATCAGAAGAAGGTCGAAGCGGCGCTCTCGGGCGAGGTGGCTGACCAGCTGCCGTTCGATCTCGACGACGCCATCTACGACTACCAGGCGAACGAGACGAAGACCGGCGAGGTGAAGGGCGCGCAGGTGCTCGTCGGCGTCATGCGCAAGGAGGAGCTGGCGGCGCTGCTGGAGTCGCTGAAGAAGTCGAAGCTCGACCCGCGCGTCGTCACGCACCCGGGCCTCACGTACCAGAACGTGCTGGCGACTCTGCCTCCGACCTCCGACGAAGGCGTGGCGGTGGTCGACATCGGCCACGAGCGCACGAGCATGGCCATTGGCCGGGCTGGCGGGCCGGTCGACTTCGCGCGCACGTTCATGGGCGGCGGGCTCGCGCTCACGAAGGCGCTGTCGAACGAGTTCAAGATTGGCCTTCCCGAAGCGCAGAGCTGGAAAGAGACGCACGGCGCAGTCGGTACCGAGGTCGTGGGTCCCGACGCCGAGCGCGCGGCCGGCGCCTTCCTGCGCGCGCTGCAGCCCGTCATTCGTGAGCTGCGCTCGAGCATCAAGGCGTACACGGCGAAGATGAAGCGGCCGGTGACGAAGCTGCTGCTCTGCGGTGGCACGGCCAAGCTGATGGGGCTCGCCAGTCAGCTCGAGAAGGATCTCGGCATCGCGACGACGATCGCGGCGCTGCCTCCCGATGCGCAGGGCGCGCTGGGTCTCAACGCCGGGCCGGAAGCCGTTCAGGCGTGGGCGTTGGCGCTGCGCGGACAGGCGACGGGAGCGAAGGCTCCGCGGTTCAACCTTCGGCGCGGCGAGTTCGCCTTCAAGAGCGACTTCGACTTCGCGAAAGACAAGCTCGGGCAGATCGGTGCGTTCGCGGTCGTTCTGCTGGTGTTGCTCATCGCTTCAGGCATCGCGCGCAACACGATCCTCGAGCGGCGTGAGAAGGCGGTCGATCAGATCCTCTGCGACGTCACGCAGCGAATCCTCGGCAAGTGCGAGAAGAACTTCGACATCGCGCTCAACCTGCTGGAGGGCAAGGAGAGCCCCACGGCGAGTGTGCCGAAGCGCTCTGCCGTCACCCTGCTCGCGGAAGTGTCGCAGCGCATTCCGGCCGATTCGCCTGTCACGCTCGACCGCGTCACCGTCGATCTCGATCGCATCGAGGTCGTGTGCCAGGCGCCGAGCGTGAAGCAGATGGAAGACATGATCACCGCGCTCAAGACGTACAAGTGTTTCCGCGAGATCAGCGAAGGCAAGGTCGAGAAGTCCAAAGACGGTACCAAGGTCACCTTCCGGCTCGACGTGAAGGTGGAGTGCCCCGAAGACGGCAACGCGGGGCAAGGGTGATTCATGGCTGACCTTTCGACCACGATTCAGAGTTCACTCGCGACGCTGTCGGCGCGCGAACGGCGCATGGTGTTGGCGGCGGGCATCGCCGTCAGTGTGTTCGTCGTCTTCATGGTGACCTTCAGCTTCTCGAACAAGGCCACCGCGATTCGCACCCGCACGACGCAGAAGATCGACAAGCTCTCGCGGGTGCAGGAATTGGCCGCGAGCTACAACCAGTCGCGCTCGCAGCGCGAGATGGCTGAGCGCCAGCTGGCCGCCTCGAACATTCGCCTCTCGTCGTTCCTCGAAGACATCGCCAAGCAGAAGGGCGTCGAGCTGCCGACCATCAACCCCAAGGCCGACGTCGCGCTCGAAGGGACGAAGATCGTCGAGAGTTCGGTCGAGGTGACGCTCACCGACGTGAAGCTGAACCGCCTGCTGGAGTTCCTGCAGGCGGTGGAGGGGGCTCCGGGCGTGGTGAAGGTGAAATACATGCGCCTCGAGCCCCGCGTCGCCAGCGAGAGCATCACCGCCTGGCTGCAGATCGCCACGTACCACTTGAAGAACTGACGACCGCCATGGCCTCTTCGAAGCTCAAAGTCGTTCGAAAGATCTTCGCGTACAGCGGGTTCTTCATTCTTGCCGTCGTCGTCGCGTTCTTTCTCACCTTCCCCTACGACGCGCTGAAAGACCGGGCGCGCCTCGAGGCCGACCAGGCCGGGTATTTTCTCAAAGTGGCCTCGATGGGGCCCGGCTTCTTTGCCATTCGTGCGAAGGGAATCGAGCTGGCGAAGAAGTCTGACGCCGACCCGCCGCCCGCGCCGCTGAAGGTCGAGTCGGTGAGCGCCGGCCCCACGCTGTTGCCGCCGGGTGCCGGGGTGACTGCGAAGCTGTTCGGTGGAACCGTCGGGGTGAGAATCTCGGGCTTTTCGAACATTCACGTGCGCATCGACGCCGATGACTTGAACCTCGCGAGCTCTGATTTGAAGGAGTTCTCGGGCATCGACTTCGCCGGCACGCTCGAGGCGCACGTCGATCTCACGTTGCCGCGCGTTCCGGTGGGCGCTGGCCCTGCGGAGCCCGATCTCGGTCAGGCCTCGGGCACGGTGAGCCTCGACGCGAAGGGCCTCGCGGTGAATGGCGGCACGATGACGATGGTGATTCCCCAGTTCGGGCCTGAGCCGACACCGCTCGACCTGCCGAAGATCGTCGTCGGAGACCTGAGCGGAAAGATCAAGTTCGAGAAGGGCGCGGGCACCATCGAGAAGTTCGAGTCGAAGTCGGCCGATCTCGAGTTGCAGGCGACGGGCACCCTGAAGCTGGCCAAGCGCCTCGAGTACACCGAGCCGGCCGTCGAGCTGCGCTTCAAGCCCGACCCCGAGTTCCAGAAGCGGCTCGGGCTCATCGGCAGCGCGCTGTCGATGGTGGGCCCCGACCCGAAGGATCCGTCGTGGCGTATGGGCCGGCTGACGGGCTACCTGGGCCGTCCGAACTTCCGCTGAAGCCGTGGCGAGCAGACGCAGGCCCGCCGAGCCGCCGAAGTCGGTCACGTCTGAGAAGGCGCGGTTCGCGTGGTGGCTCAAGTACGCCGAGCGCGGTGATGGCGATGCGATGGTCGAGGTCGCCGAGCGCTTCGAGCGTGGCCGCGGCGTCGAGCGAAACATGGAGTCAGCGCTGGCCTGGTACCAACGGGCGGTGCGGGCCGGAGTGGCGATGGCTCCCGCGCTGGTGGGCGAGACGATCTTCGAGCACGACCCGATCGCGGGAATCGTGTGGCTGATGTTGGGGTTCGAGCGGGCGCCGACGGGTGATGAGGCGAACCCGGTGCTGGCGTCATCGCTGGCGATTCACGAGCCGCGGTTGAGCGATGATGCGGTGATGGCGGCGCAGGTGTGGGCCGATGCGTGTCGAGAGCGCGAGAGTTGGCCTGATGAGGTGGCAGCGACGCATGGCGTGAAGGCTCCGTTCCGGCCCAGGCCACCGACCCCTGCGCTTCCGACGCGAACGCCGAAGACGAACGAGCAGCTCACGAAGCGGACGCGGTTCGGGCCGTGGAGCATTGGGCTGCCGCCTGCGGCGGTGGTCGAGACGGTGAACGTGAGCATGCATCTGCGGGCGACGTGGGGCGGCGCGTACACGCAGCACCTGGTCTGGGCACGGCTCGCACCGGGCATCGATATCGAAACGTATGTGAAGCGTTCAGGCGCCGCGACGGCAAGATTGTGGAAACCGGTCGAGCCGGCTGAGCGGTTTCTGTTGAACGGCTTCGACACGACGTCGTGTGTGTTCGATGGGCAGGGTCCTTCAGCCGGTCAGCGCGCGTTGAAGCGATTCATGAGCCGTGATGATCAGGTCGCGGTGCTCACCGCCGTTGCAGCGATTGAGCCGTTCGAGGCCAAGCGCGAGTACCTCATCGAGATCGCCGACGGAGCCTGGGGCTGAGTTCCTGGAGCCGATGGCCACTGGAGGCAGCTTCTCGCACGCCATCGTTGGCAAGAAGGCGCCAGCCCCGCCTGACGCTCACACCACACTGGGCCTTGTCCAATCGAGGGCATCGATCTGCATCGTCTCGAACTTCGACTCGAGCGCCTCCAGCCCGAACTCCTTCTTGTAACTCACCTCACTGTCGGTCACCGGCACCAGCCACGCACAGCGAATGCCCCGCGTCGGCTCACGCTCGAACTTCGGCCCATCGAGATACGGGCGAGAGATCAACGCGCGAGAGCAGGCACCACCGGGCACCCATGGCTCACCGAAGTTGACCGTGTGCCCGATGTCGAGATTGTGCCCGGTGCGATGAAAGTGAGCCGTCACTGTCAGCAAGAAGACGCTTCGCGAACCCGTCGCCTCGTCATCGGCCGCGATGATGTGCAGCTCGAGCGGCGTCGGCGCATCAGCGTCCGACATGCACACCGTCGCGTACAGCGCGGTGTCGGCGCTTCGTTTGTACTTCCTCACCTCGAACTCGGGCGGGAGCGGCGACAGCGATGGATGCGGCGGCTCGTGCCACTGGCGCGCCCACACTGAGGCAGCGAACCGTCGCTCGTAGTGGGCCAACAGTGCAGCCCGATATGTCTTCATGGGGAAGCCGCAGGCTAGCCCGGGATTCCGACGCCAGTCCTCGTTCCGCCCTTCCCCGTCCCGCGTGCCGGTGCTACCTCGCGCCCCACTATGGCGGAGCTCGTCTTCCTGCGTCGCGGCGAAGAAGTGTTGCGGTTCACCATCGACAAACCCCGCGTGGTCCTCGGCCGCGGTGACAAGTGCGACGTCGCCGTGCCCGACCCCGAGGTCTCCCGCCAGCAGGTCGCGATCACCACCACCGACGCCGGCGTCGAAGCCGAAGACCTCTCGGGCAAGGGCCTCGTGGTCGCAGGGAAGAAGGTCAGCTCCGCTCCGCTGGTCGACGGCACCGACATCGCCCTTGGCCAATGGCGTGCCATCTTCCGCGCCAAGTCCTCCTCGGTCGACGAAGACGCCACCCAGATCGGCCAGCAGACCGAGGTCGCCGAGGTCGGCAGCGACGGCCCGCGAATCACTGCACAACTCCGCGTGCGTGGTCAGAAAGAAACCGTTCACAAACTGCAGGTCGACAGTTTTACCATCGGTAAAGACACCTCGAACGACCTCGTCGTGAACGAGCGCTACATTTCGAGCCGCCACCTCAAGGTCACCCGCTCGGACAATCGTTTTCATCTCGTCGATCAACAGTCGACCAACGGCACGTGGATCGGCCCGGTTCGCGTCTTCGAAGCCGAGATTCCCCTCTTCTCGACCGTGAAGCTCGGCAGCACCGAGATCGTCTTCGAGCCCACCTCGACCTCGGCCCTCACCGCCAGCAGCAAGGGCGGCACCTCGTACGAAGGCCTCATCGGCACCGACGGCGCCGTGCGTGCGCTCTCTGAAGTCATCGAGCGCGTCGCGCCTTCGACCGCCGCCGTCGCGATCTTCGGTGAGTCGGGCACCGGTAAAGAGCTCGTCGCCCGCGCGGTGCACAACCGCTCCACGCGCGCCGAGAAGGCCTTCATTCCCGTCAACTGCGCCGCCATCTCGAAGGAGCTCATCGAGAGCGAGCTCTTCGGTCACGAGAAGGGCGCGTTCACCGGCGCCGAGAAGACGCATCGCGGCGCCTTCGAAGAGGCCGACGGCGGCACGCT
>JAEUJR010000692.1 GCA_016793585.1 Archangium sp. | reverse complement strand
CCATCAGGATCAGGTGACGGCGCTCGACTTCTCGGTCGATGGCAAGCGGCTCGCGAGTGGCAGTCACGACGGCTCCATTCGCCTGTGGGACGTGGAGAAGCTGGTCGAGGTCGTGCGCTTCACGGCCGACGAAGGCCGCGTGGGCCAGCTGCGCTTCAGTCGTGATGGCCGGCGTTTGTTCTACGTGCGCCAGGAGCTGCATCGCATCGACCTCGTCGACGAAGGCCTGCCCGCGAGCCTGTCGGAGGTGCTGGCGGCGACCCACCTCTCGATGGAGGGCCTTCGCCTGAAGTGGAACCCGTGAGCGAAGACGCGAGCGGAGCGCTCTGTCTTGCCCTCGTCACCGCAGCGCTCGGCGAGGTCTGAGCGAAGGCGAAATCGAACCAGCAAAACGGCTTTCACCCCACCGTGGCTGTGAGGCGCTCGCCGGTGTAGGTCATACGTTCGTCGCGTGGCCGCCAACCGTCTCGTGCTGGGAGGACGTTTCAAGCTCATCCGTCACCTCGGAGGTGGCGGCATGGCCGAGGTCTTCCTCGCCGAGCAGATCTCCCTCGGGCGGCTCGTCGCGCTCAAGGTGCTCAAGCGTGACCTCTCGAGCCAGCCCGCGATGGCCGACCGCTTTCAGCGTGAGGCGCGGCTGCTCTCGACGGTCGAACACCCCTCGGTCGTGCGCGTCATCGACTTCGAGTCGGGCAAAGACGGCACCGTGCTGGTGCTCGAGCTCGCAGAAGGCGAGACGCTCGAGGCCGCGCTCAAGCAGGGGCCGTTCGAGCCGCGGCGCGCGATGCGGGTGATGCTGCAGCTCGCCGAGGGCCTCGCTGCCATTCACGAGCGCGGCATCGTGCACCGCGACATCAAGCCGCAGAACGTCGTCATCGGCCCGGGCCTTCGTGGAGAGCAGGCGCGGCTGCTCGACTTCGGCATCGCGCGCCTCATGGAGATTCCCGACGAAGAGATGAAGGGCGGCCCACCGCCACTGCCTCCGCCGGGCTCGAACCCCTTCGTCTCTCATCCAGGGCAGGCCGTCGGCACGCCGGCGTACGTCGCTCCGGAGCAGGCCACCGCGCAGCCAGTCGACTCCCGCACCGACGTGTACAGCTTCGGCGTGCTCGCCTACCGCATGCTCGCGGGCCGCCTGCCGTTCCTCGGGCCCGACACGCGCGACTACCTCGAGCAGCACGTTCGCGAGAAACCGCCGGCCATCGACGACGTCGCGCCGCAGCTGCGCACCTACCCCGGGCTCGTGAAGCTCGTGATGCAGTGCCTCGAGAAGAAGCCGTCGAATCGCCCGAAAGACGGAGCTGCGCTCGTCGAAGCGCTGCGTCTGCAGGCGCCGACCGATCTCGACCTCGGCACGCAGACGCGCCGCGCGCTGCAGGCCGTCACCACGCAGACGTGGGCGAACCTCACCATCACCGCAGGCCGCGTGCAGACGAACGTCGGGCAGGGCGCGCGCACGGTCGCCAAGCTGACGCGCCAGCTCGACGCGCAGTGGAAGAAGAGCCTCGTCGTCACCGCGCTCGTCATCGCCACGATTCCCACGGCGTACGCGTTCTGGCCGCCGCCCGTGACCGAGCGGGTCGCGCGCCATCTCTCGCTCGACCAGACGACCGAAGCCCTCGAGCTGATCGACACGAACCTCCCCGGTGCGAAGGGCGAGACGCCGATGCTGCTCGCGTTGAAAGCGGCGGCGCTGCACAGGGCCGGTCGTCGTGACGCCGAGCGCGGGCTGTTGTCGGCGCAGCCGTATCAGGCGCTCCACGCGGCGCACCCGATGCTGCTCGAGGCGCTCGCCGAAGACTTCTCCGAAGCCGAGACCGACCCCGAGCTGAAAGAGCTCATCGCCGTCGTCCCTCCCAAACGGCTCACGCCCGCCTTCGTCGCCTACGCGAAGGAGCCGCTGTCGGCGAAGCAGTGGGGCGCGCTCCGCTGGCTCGACGCCACGTCGACCGCCGAAGGGCTCGACCTCGTCGCCCGGTACGGGGCGTCTCTGCAATCGAAGTCGTGCCGGGTTCGTCAGCTCGCCGCGAATCGCCTGGCCTCGCTGGGCGACGTCGACGCGGTGTCGGCGCTGCGCGGGCTCTCGGAGCTGCCCAAAGACGAAGGCCCCGGTGGGCCCATCAACTGCGGGCAGGACGAAGCGGCCGACGCGATTCGCCAGTTGAAGAAGAAGAAGTAGCTCTCGTCTGTGGGCCCAACCATGCGGATTTCGAGCGCAAATCAGCTGTCGCGCGGTGGATCGTCGCGGCTTGGCGCGGCAACAGATGTTTGCCATGACGGCGCTCGTCCTCACCCTCCCACGTATGGCGACTGACTCCCTCGCGGTGGCCGACCCGCTGCGCTCGCTGGCCATCGCCGCGCGTGACGGTGAAGGTGTCGCGTTCACGCAGCTCTACGAGCGCACCCGCGAGATGGCG
>JAEUJR010000685.1 GCA_016793585.1 Archangium sp. | reverse complement strand
CGCGGCGATGGAGTGCGCGCGGCGGGGGCTGTCCTGGAAGCAGAACGTGTCGACGCCGTAGCCGAGCTCGGCGAGCGTGGCCGAGGCCGAGGCGCCGGCGAGACCGGTGCCGACGACGATGATCTTGTACTTCCGCTTGTTCGCCGGGTTCACCAGCTTCATGTCGAAGCGGTGCTTGGTCCATCGCTCTTCGATGGGGCCCGTGGGGCTCTTGCTGTCGAGGTTCATGGCTTGATGATTCCCAGGAAGACGGAGACGGGGATGCTGATGAACGCAGCGCAGAGGCCGTAACCGACGACGAGCGACGCGTTCTTGAGGAAGGGCGTCCACCGCTTGCCCCACAGCCCGAGGTGCTGGAAGAGCGAGTAGATGCCGTGCGAGAGGTGCTGCGCGAGCAGCAGCTGCGCGACCACGTAGAAGCCCGCGATGAGCGGGTTCTTGAAGCCCTGCACGAGCATGTCGTACGGGCTGAAGACGCCGTTGGGGCCCAGCGCGTCGGTGACGCTGACGACGCGCAGCGTGAAGTGCGCGATGTGGTACGCGAAGAACGCCGCGATCACGAGGCCCGAGATCACCATCGTCTTGGCGGCCATGCGGGCGGGCGTCTTGTTGTCGTAGGCGTACGCGACGGGCCGCGCGGCCTTGTTCACCGAGGTGCTGCGAATCGCGAAGTAGAAGTGAAGCGGAATGCCGAGCAGCAGGGCGGTGCGCGTGCCCCACAGCAGAATGGCGTTGCCCTTGAGGCCCGCCGCGTAGGCGTTGAACGCGTCACGCCCCACGTACGCGAGCAGGTTGCCGGCGAGGTGCCCCGTGACGAAGAGCCACAGCCCCAGGCCGGTGAGGGCCATCATCACCTTCGAGCCCACCGAGCCCGTGAGGAAGTTCACGGCGTGCCCAATGAGGGTCTGGCCCGTGTCGCGTTTGAGTTCTGCCGCAGTCGACATGCACAGCTCCTTGCTTCGAGTCGAAGACGCGGGGTTCTTACCCATGGCGGGATGCGTCAGCCACGCTCCTGTTTCATGCGAGCCCCATCGAGCAACAGCAAAATCGCGCGCATCTGTGAGCAGCGGTGATGCACGGCTGGTTGTGACGAAGTGGTCGGCCCCATAAAGAGTGGGTGAATGAGTGGTGACGCAGTGACCAGCGGAGTCGGAGCGGACGGCAAGCCGCTCGAGTGCCCCGCGCCGGTGTCGCTGCGTCGCGAAGTGCGGTTCGCCGCGCCGATCGCCCTGACCGTGATGGGCGCCATGATGCCGGCGACTGTCGTGATCCCCGTCATTCGCCCGTTCGTGGCCGCAGGTTGGCCGGGGCAGGAGTGGGTCTTTCACGCGTTCATGGCCATCAACCTGCTCGGCGCGTGTGTCGTCGGGCCCGCGTTGGCGGTGTGGGCCGATCGCACGGGTCGTCGGCGCGCCCTCGCGGGGGCGTTGGCGTTGCTCGACGCGGCGATGGTCGGCCTGGTGGCGCTCAAGCCGCCGCTCGCGGTGATGCTCGGGTTGCGCTTCGTACAAGGCGCGGCGAGCGTCGGAGCCGTCTCCATTCTCATGGGCGCCGCGCGTGGGCGCACGTCTGGCTCGGCCGCGACGGGAATGATCGGCAGCGCTGTGGTGCTTGCGCTCGTCATCGGCATTCCGCTCGGCGCGATTCTGGGAAAGTCGTCTCCGTCGTTGCCGCTGTTCGTGGGCGCCGTGCTCGGTGGGCTCGCGGGCCTGGCGGCGTTCGTCGTCGTGCCCGAGGGGAGCTCGTCGCGGCTGTCGGGGCGTGACGTGTGGTCGGCGCCGGGCGTGAAGCTGCCGGTGGTGGTGGTGGGCCTCGAGCGGTTCTCGGTGGGCGCGTTCACGGTGACGCTGCAGTTGTTCGCGTTTCACGTGCTCGCGCTGCCTGATGGAACGGTGAGCCGCTGGTTTTCGATCTTCCTCGTGACGTTCGCGTTGGCGACGGTGCCGCTGACCCGTGTGGGCGATAGCATCGATCGTCGCACCCTCGTGGTGATCGGCGCGTTCATCTACTCGGCGATGTTCTTCTCGATTCTGGTGCTCTCGGCCCGGTGGATTCCGGTGTCGCTGGCGCTCGGCGGGCTCGCCTCGGCGGCGATCTACGGGCCGAGCTTGTCGCTGGTGACGCAGGCGGTGCCGGCAGAGGCGCGTGGCTCGGCGATGGGTTTGCTCAACGCGGCCGGTACCTTCGGCATGTTCGCCGGCAACGTGATCGCCGGCCTCGTCGCGACGGCGCTGCTCTCGCAGGGCAGTGATCGCGCGACCGCGTACTCAGCCGTCTTCGTGGTCGCCGGCGTGAGCCAGTTGATCAGCGCGGTGCTCGGTGTGATCGCTCGCCGCCGGGGCTGAGCCGTCATGCGGTGCGCTCATCGCTCCGAGTCGTGAGATCGCCCGGTCATGGCTGACTCGGCGCAAGCGCCCGATGATCTTGCAGGACAATTCTTCGTTTCATCGCTACGAACGCCCGCCATCTCGAAGCACCACCGCGAGGCAGGAGCGAAATGAAAATCCACGAGTATCAGGGCAAGCAGATCTTCAAGAAGTACGGAGTCCCCGTGCCGCGCGGCATCGTCGTGCGCACTGCGGACGACGCCGAGAAGGCCGCCAAGGAGCTCGGCACGAAGGTCACCGTCGTCAAGGCGCAGATTCACGCGGGCGGTCGCGGCAAGGGCGGCGGCGTGAAGCTCGCCAAGAGCCCCGCCGAGGCGAAGGAGCTCGCCTCGAAGATGCTCGGCATGATGCTGAAGACGATTCAGACCGGGCCCGAAGGCCAGAAGGTGCAGACGCTGTACATCGAGGAAGGCCTCGACATCGAGAAGGAGTACTACCTCGGCGTCACCCTCGATCGCGCGACCAGCCGCATCACCTTCATGGCGTCGACCGAGGGCGGCGTGGAGATCGAAGAGGTCGCCCACACGCACCCCGAGAAGATCCTCCGTGAGGCCGTCGACCCGGCCGTCGGCTTCCAGTCGTACCAGGGCCGCAAGCTCGCCTACGGCCTCGGCCTCTCGGGCGACTCGGTCAACGCGTTCGTGAAGTTCTGCGCCGCGCTCTACCGCGCCTACGTCGAGACCGACGCCGCGCTCGCCGAGATCAACCCGCTCGTGCGCCTGAAGGACGGCTCGATCGTCGCGCTCGATTCGAAGATGAACTTCGACGACAACGCGCTCTACCGTCAGAAGGAAGTCGTCGAGATGCGCGACGTCGCCGAAGAAGACGAGCGTGAGGCGAAGGCCAAGGAGTTCGACCTCGCCTACATCGCCCTCGAGGGCAACATCGGCTGCATGGTGAACGGCGCCGGCCTCGCCATGGCCACGATGGACACCATCAAGCTCGTCGGCGGTGAGCCGGCCAACTTCCTCGACGTCGGCGGTGGCGCCACGAAGGAGAAGGTCACGGCCGCGTTCAAGCTGATCCTCGCCGACCCCGCGGTGAAGGCGGTGCTGGTGAACATCTTCGGCGGCATCATGAAGTGCGACGTGATCGCCGAGGGCATCATCGCGGCTGCGAAGGAAGTGCAGCTCAAGATCCCGCTCGTGGTTCGCCTCGAAGGCACCAACGTCGAGCTGGGCAAGCAGATCCTCGCGAACTCCGGCCTGAAGATCACGCCGGCCGACAACCTCCGCCAGGCCGCCGAGAAGGCCGTCGCGGCGCTCAAGAGCTGAACAGGAACCGACACCATGAGCATTCTCGTCAACGCAGACACGCGCCTCATCGTTCAGGGCATCACGGGCTCGGCGGGCTCGTTCCACGCCAAGCAGTGCCTCGACTACGGCACCAACATCGTCGCCGGCGTCACGCCCGGCAAAGGTGGCCAGAAGTTCGAGGGCAAGGTTCCCATCTTCGACACCGTCGAGCAGGCCGTGAAGGCCACCGGCGCCAACGCCTCGGTCGTCTTCGTGCCGCCTCCGTTCGCGGCTGATTCGATCATGGAAGCCGCCGACGCGAAGCTGCCCCTCGTCATCACCATCACCGAGGGCATTCCGGTGAACGACATGGTGAAGGCCAAGCGCTTCCTCCAGGGCACCGGCACGCGCCTCATCGGCCCGAACTGTCCTGGCGTCATCACCCCGGGAGCCAAGTGCAAGATCGGCATCATGCCGGGTCACATTCACAAGCCCGGCCGCATCGGCGTCGTCTCGCGGTCCGGCACGCTGACGTACGAGGCGGTGTTCCAGGTGACGGGCCTCGGCCTCGGCCAGTCGACCGCCGTCGGCATCGGCGGAGACCCGGTCAACGGCACCAACTTCATCGACGTGCTCAAGCTGTTCAACGAAGACGCCGAGACCGACGCCGTGATCATGATCGGCGAGATCGGTGGCAGCGCCGAAGAAGAGGCGGCTGCGTGGGTGAAGGCGAACTTCAAGAAGCCGATCGCGGGCTTCATCGCCGGTGCCAGCGCGCCTCCGGGCAAGCGCATGGGCCACGCCGGCGCGATCATCTCGGGCGGCAAGGGCACGGCGGCCGAGAAGGTGAAGGCGATGAGCGAGGCTGGCTATGTGATGGCGTCGTCGCCGTCCGAGCTCGGCACCACGCTCGTCGAGGCGATGAAGCGCAAGGGCATGAAGGTCTGAGCGTCGTTTCGTCGTGAAGGCTTCGGGCGCCGGTGACTCCTTCGCGGAGCCCGGCGCTCGAGTCGTTTCAGGGCTTCAACGCAGCGTCGATCGCTTCCGCAAGGTTGGCTGCGGCCGTCTTCAGCTCGTCCGGTGCGCCGGTGTCGGCCACGCGGTGCAGGTGGAATCGCAGGCCGAAGAGCATCTCGGTGCCGGTCGATGCAAAGTCGATCGCGTCTGTGAGGGCCATCGCGGACTCGAGGAGGCCCGCCGCCCCGAGCCGGTCTGCGAGCGCACGCGCCTCTGCCGTGAAGTTCCGCAATCGACGATCAGCTTCGCATCGATTGCGCTACGCCCGGGCTCACAAAGGGTGACCATGAAGAAGCTCTCGTTCCTCGATCGTTACCTGACGCTGTGGATCTTCCTGGCCATGGGCCTGGGCGTGCTGCTCTCGGCCGTCGCGCCCGGCTTCGCGAAGGCGCTCTCGGAGCTCAGCGTCGGCACGACCTCGATTCCGATCGCCCTGGGACTGATCGTGATGATGTACCCGCCGCTCGCGAAGGTTCGGTACGAGGAGCTGCCGCGCGTCTTCAAGAACCGCCGCGTGCTGGCGCTCTCGCTCGTTCAGAACTGGGTGGTCGGGCCGTTGCTGATGTTCGGCCTCGCGGTGCTGTTCCTGCGCGATCGGCCTGACTTCATGGTGGGGCTCGTGCTCATCGGCGTCGCCCGATGCATCGCCATGGTGCTCGTGTGGAACGAGCTCGCGCGGGGCGATCCCGAGTACTGCGCGGGGCTCGTCGCCTTCAACTCGATCTTCCAGGTGCTCTTCTTTCCCGTCTACGCGTGGCTGCTGGGAGAGGTGCTTCCCCGCGCGCTGGGTCTTCCCGCCGCGTCGATCGACATCTCGATGTTCGAGATCGCGAAGACGGTGGCGCTCTACCTGGGCGTGCCGTTCGTCGCGGGCTTCCTGACGCGACTGGTGCTGCGACGGGCTCGTGGCGACGAGTGGTACACCCAGAAGGTCGTTCCGAAGATCGGCCCCATCACCCTGATCGCGCTGTTGTTCACCATCGTCGTGATGTTCTCGCTCAAGGGCGAGCAGATGGTGCAGTTGCCGCTCGACGTGCTGCGCATCGCGCTGCCGCTGCTCGTCTACTTCGTCGTCATGTTCTTCGTGTCGTTCCTGATGTCGAAGCGGGTCGGCGCGAACTACCCGCAGACGGCGACACTCTCGTTCACGGCGGCGTCGAACAACTTCGAGCTCGCCATTGCAGTCGCCGTGGCGACCTTCGGCATTGGCAGTGGGCAGGCGTTCGCCGCAGTGATCGGGCCGCTGGTTGAGGTGCCCGCGCTGATCGCACTCGTCTCGGTCGCGGGCTGGCTGCAGCGGCGCATGTTCCCCGTCACGGCCTGATCAGGGCTCGCGGCCTTGAATCGCCGGCAACGTCTTGAAGCCGTCGCACGACTTCTTCAGGCCCAGAAAGTAGGGCAGGGAGCGCCACGTCATCTTGAGCCAGCCGAGCCAGGCTCGCAGGCGTGACGGCGTCGCCTGACCCGCCCGCTGCACGGCCTTCTGCAGATCGACGACGTGCGTGTCGACTTCACCGAGGCCCTCCAGGTGCTCCTTCATGGGCTCGGCGAGCACCTTCATCTCGGGGTCGAGCCGCTCGAACACCGGCGTGCTCATCAACACGTACTCGGGCACCGTCACCGAGTTCTTCAAGAACCGGTGCACGGTGATCACGTCGACGCCCGCGAGCTCGGTGAAGTGTTTCACCTTCTGCAGCGCAACCTCTCCGACGTGAGACACGAACTTGAGGGTCAGCTTGCTCGCCTGCACGCAGCCGTCGCACGAACAGACCCGGTTGATCTCGAGCTCGGCGCGGCGATCGAGGAACGCCGTGCGGATCTTCACGATGCGCTCGCTGAAGGCCGCCAGCTCGTGCTCCTTCGGCGTGTCGGGCAGCTTCGCGTAGAAGAACGCTGCGTCACCTTCGAGCTTCGCCAGCTCGTACTTCGGCGCCGCCGCGTCGATCACCGCCTCGAGCAGTTGCGCGACCACGTACTGTGCGTGCGCGAGGTTGATCCGGTGCACGGTCATGAACTTCGTGTAGCCACCGATGTCGGCAATGACGAGGAGCGCCCGCACGCGCGGCACTCTACCCGCGAATCGATCGCAGGCACGCCTCGGCAGATTGACCATGGAGCGCGTCGACGGAGCGGCGCAGTGTCTGCGGTCATGAAGATCGGCCCACCGTCGCCTTCGAAGCTTCCGAACCTGGTCGATGTGGCCAAAACGCCTGCTGGCCCGACGCCCGTTCCCGTGCCGTTTCCGAACGTGCCGTCGTCGACCTTCACGCCCGCTCCGGGCGCAGAGCGTCGCTTCTCGGTGCGCTTCCTTCAGGGCATCGAGCCGCGCCTCTCGCTGGCTGGCGTCGACCCGGGCCTTGTGAAGGAGCTCGGCCACCGCTTCAAGCACATGGATCGAACGGGCCTCGATCGTGAAGGCCGCATCGTCGATCGCCTGCTCGAGTCGGCGAACCCCGTGCACGGCATGGCGCTGTACGGGTTGATGGCGCAGCTCGGGTCGATCGTCGCGCCCAATGGCTCGAGCGTCTCGGCGAACGCCGAAGGCTCGTGGACGGTGAGGCCCTTCGGTGGCGAGCCGTTCGAGCTGCCCGCGAAGGCTGGCCAGCGAGCGGAGCTGGGCGGTGGCTACTCGGCCATCACCAAAGACTCGAACACGATCGAGGTAGCTGGGCAGTCGCTGAACCGAGAGATCTCCGACCGAACGACGCAGCGCGCGGGCGAGTTCTCCATCGCGCTCGGGCCGGCGGCGACGCTGTTCGCGACGACGTACAACCCGGGGCCATTGGTGGGTGTGGTGGGCTGGTACCTCTCGCAGTCGACCTCTGACAGCCTCACTGCGTTCGGCGACTACTTCGATCGCATCGGGGCGCACGAAGCCGGGCAAGCGTGCCACGCCGGGGCGAAAGGAGCGGCCATCTCAGCCGACCTCTTCGGAATGCTGGCTGCACCCGCGACGGGCAGCTCGCTCACGAGTGGCGTCGCGCTCATGACGCTGAACGCGATGCCCAGAGCTGCCCATGACGGCGTGATGGCGCTGCTCGACAAAGCTGGGCGTTCTGCCGCGCCCAGCAGCCGCTCCGACCCGCTGCTCGAGAAGGCCGCGCTGCTCAACTTCGTCGCGAAGAACCCCATGCTCTTCCTGCAGGCCGAGCACACGAAGTCGGAGCAGGGCATGACGGCGCTCTCGAACTTCGCGGCGAAGATCCGCGGAGCGGCGCGCGACGTCATTCTCTCGGCTGCGAGCTGACGAAGCGCTTGCCCAGCGAGGCGTTCCGGGCGAAATCGGCCCGCATCATGGCCATCAGCCCCGCCCACTCCCTGGACTTCGAGCGCCCGCTGCTCGAGCTCGAGAAGAAGATCGGAGATCTGCGCAACATCTCCCGCTCCGGCGCCATCGACATGACGCAGGAGATCGGCCGCCTCGAGAAGAAGGCGAAGAAGCTGCAAGAGGAGATCTTCAACGATCTCTCGCGCTGGCAGATCGTTCAGCTGTCGCGTCACAACGCGCGCCCGTACTTCCTCGACTATGTGAACCTGTTGTTCACCGACTACTGCGAGCTCGCGGGCGACCGGCTCTTCGGCGAAGACCCGTCGATCGTCGGCGGCTTCGCGCGCTTCGATGGCCAGCCCGTCATGGTCATGGGCCACCAGAAGGGCCGCAGCACCAAGGAGAACATGCTGCGCAACTTCGGCATGCCCCGGCCCGAGGGCTACCGGAAGACGCGCCGCCTCTTCGATCTCGCCGCGCGCTTCAACCGGCCGATCTTCACCTTCATCGACACGCCCGGCGCGTACCCGGGCATCGGCGCCGAGGAGCGCGGTCAGGCAGAAGCGATCGCCGTGAACCTCGAGGTCATGGCTGGCCTGCCCGTGCCGGTGATCAGCACGGTCATCGGCGAAGGCGGGTCGGGTGGGGCGCTCGCGATCGGCGTCGGCAACCGCGTGCTGATGATGCAGTACTCGATCTATTCGGTGATCTCGCCCGAGGGCTGCGCGTCGATTCTCTTCCGCGATGCCACGCGCGCCGACAAGGCCGCCGAGGCGCTCAAGCTGGTCGCGACAGACCTCAAGGGGCTGGGGCTGGTCGACGAGGTGATCCCCGAGCCTGCCGGCGGCGCGCACCGTGACCCCGCGACCGCGGCGCAGTCATTGGGCGGTACGCTCCGCAAACACCTGCGCGAGCTCTCGAAGCTCAAGCCCGATCAGCTCATCGAGCAGCGGTACGAGAAGTTCCGCGCGATGGGCGTCTTCTCGGGAAGGTGAAGAGATGCTGCGCCCGCTCATCGTCGCCATCGACGGACCCGCGGGGGCGGGCAAATCGACCGTCTCGAAGATTCTCGCCCGCCGGCTCGACTTCACGCTCGTCGACACCGGCGCCATCTATCGCTGCGTGGCCCTCAAGGCCCGCCGACAGGGCATCGCGCTCGACGACGACGCCGGGCTCGAGACGCTGCTGCAGGGGGTGAAGGTCACGTTCCGTGTCGAAGAAGACGTGAACCACGTCTTCCTCGAAGGCGAAGACGTGTCTGACGAGATTCGCACGCCCGAGAACTCGCTGGCCGCCTCGCAGGTGTCGAGCCGCCCCGTGGTGCGCAACCACCTGCTCGAGCTGCAGCGCCGGCTCGCGCTCTCGGCCACCCACGGCGCCATTCTCGAAGGCCGTGACATCGGCACCGTCGTCTTCCCCGACGCCGACGTGAAGGTCTTCCTCTTCGCGAACCCCGAGATCCGCGCGCGGCGCCGCTTCGAAGAGCTGTTCCAGAAGGGCACCGAGAAGCCGATCGATCAGGTGCTCGACGAGCAGAACCGTCGCGATCGCGAAGACTCGCAGCGTGAGGTCGCGCCGCTGAAGCCGGCCGCAGACGCCGTGCAGGTGGACTCCACCGAGCTGCCGCTCTCCGAGGTGGTGCAGCGCATCGAAGATCTCGTGCAGGCCCGCCGGCGTGCATAGCGGCGCGCTCGGCCTGCTGTGCGCCGTCGCCCTCGCGCACGGCACGCCGCCGCAGACCCTCGCCGTCTCGCAGAGCCCCTGGAGCCCCAACGGCCTCGTCGCGCCGTCGACGTTCGGGCTGCTCGTCACCGCCGATCGCTGCACCTGGCAGTGGGTCTGCACCGATCACCTCGGCCTGGGCGATCGCGAGCAGCCTTCGTGGTTCACCACCCCGAGCGGTGCGATCGTCGCCACCGCATTCTCCGGCCTGTACCTGAGCCGTGATCGCGGCTGCTCGTTCACGAAGGCGCCGTTCTTCTCGACCAGCGGAGCCGCCGACGTCGTCGTGAACGAGGCCTCGTGGTGGATCACGACGGCGAAGTTCGGCGTGACGAATGGGTTGGCGCGGTCGAACGACGATGGCGCCTCGTTCGAGTGGACTGCGCTGCGCGCCGACCAGGCGTTCTTCAACGCGGTGCGCGTCGCCCCTTCGCGGCCCGAGCGGCTCTATGTGTCGAGCTGGTACTTCGAGCCGCGCCTGCTGCGCCTCTCGGTCAGCGACGATCGCGGCCAGACGTTCTCGGCGTTCGACCTGCCCTCGACGCTCGCGGGGGGAAACGTGTTCACCGTGCACGCCGTCGACGCGGCCAACGCCGACCTCGTGTTCGCCTCGATCGTCGATGACTCGACCACGCCCGAGCGCACCTCGCTGCTCCGCTCGACCGACGCAGGGCGCACCTTCACCGTGGTGCTCCAGTCCGATGGTCGTGTGAACGGCATGCGGCAGGTTGACGGCGCGTGGTGGGTCGCGGTGGGTGATCGTGTGTATTCGTCGAGCGATGGTCTCGCGTTCTCGGTGCTCGACGCCCCGAAGCAGCGCGCGTGTGTGGGCGGGGCGGGGGCCGAGACGTTCGTGTGCGGCCGCCTCCTGGTCGACGAGTTCGTGCTCGCGAGCCTCTCGGGCGCTCCGCTGCTGACGTGGAGTCAGCTCAGCGGGCCCATCACATGCCCCGCCGACAGTCCGGCTGCGAGGGCGTGCAGCGTCACCTGGCCGGTGGAGCGCGCCGAGCTCGGGCTACCGACCGACCATGTAGCAACGTGTGACGGCATGAAGCCCCCGCCCGTCGCGCGCGGAGGTGGGTGTCAGACGACACTGTCGCTCTGGTGGTTGGGCTCGGTCGTCTTCTTCCTCAAGCGGTCGAGGAGAGTAGAGTCGAGCGCACTCCGATGAAGCTCGCCCCCGACGAATTTACGGGCAAACGCTACGGGAAGTACGAGGTGCTCTGCCGCCTGGCCGTTGGCGGAATGGCAGAGATCTTCCTCGGCTTTGCCCGATCGGGGCCGTTCGTCAATCGACC
>JAEUJR010000684.1 GCA_016793585.1 Archangium sp. | reverse complement strand
GCGCGACATCTTCAAGGTCGATCGCAGCATCAACGAGACCGACAAGCTCATCGCCAAGAGCCGCAACGCGCCCTACCTGCCAGACCTGCAGTTCCGGTTGGCCGAGCTCTACGTCGAGAAGAGCCGCTACGTGTATTACCTGCAGGCCGAGACGCGACCCGAAGGTTCGAAGGGTGCGCTCGTCTCGCCAGAGACCAAGCTCTACAAGCAGAAGGCGATGCAGATCTACAACCGCATCCTTCGCGAGTTCCCCGACTTCAAGGACGCGGACAAGGTGACGTTCTACCTCTCGCACGAGCAGCGCGAGATGGGTGAGTTCGACAACATGCTCAAGACGCATGCCGATCTCATCAAGAAGTACCCGAGCTCGCCGCTGCGCCTCGACTCCGAGCAGATTCTCGGCGACTACTGGTTCGACAAGGCCGACCTCAAGCAGGCCGAAGAGCACTACAAGGCCATTCTCGACGCGCCCCCGTCGCCGGTGCACGACCTCGCCCGCTACAAGATGGGGTGGATTCGCATCAACCAGCAGAACCACAACGAAGCGGTGACGTTCTTCGAGGCGGCGGCCGCGTCGGCCCCGCTGCCTGGCGCCGATCTGAGCAAGGCGCTCAACGTGAAGCGTGAGGCGCTGCTCGACCTCGTCTACTCGTACACCGAGGCCCGCCCCGCCAAGGGCGCGATTCAGTACTTCGAGAAGTTGTCGGAGTCGCGCGCCACCTTCGCCCTCGCCCTCGACAAGCTGTCGAACCGCTACTTCATCAAGCAGCAGTTCGAGTTCGCGATTCCCGCGCTGCGCAAGCTGCTCGAGATTCAGCCCGACCCCGAGCTCGAGGTCGAGCGTGTGGGTAAGCTCTACGACTCGCTCAAGGCGGCCAAGGGCAAGGTGCAGCCGAAGCCCGAAGACGTGAACTTCATCGTGCGGTCTGCGGTGCAGGTGAAGCTCGACCCGACGAAGGACGAGGCGAGCCGCAAGCGCACCTTGGGTGAGCTCGAAGAGATGGCGCGCGACCTGTCGACGTCGATTCACGCCCAGGCGCAGAAGAAAGACGACAAGCCGCTCTACATCGAGGCCGCTGGCGCCTACGAGCGCTACCTCGGCCTCTTCCGGCCGAAGCAGTACGCGACCATCATCATGCAGAACCGCGCCGACGCCCTGTTCGCGGCTCGGCGCTACGTCGACGCGGCCCGGCAGTTCGAAGAGCTCGCGACCTACCTCGACATCAAGGACCCGAACGCCGCGGCGAAGAAGGCCGACGCGTCGAAAGACACCGTCGACGTCACCAAGGAAGTGAAGGAGCCTCCGAAGGACGCGACCAAAGATGCTGCCGCGCCGAAAGACGCGCCCAAGGACAAGAACGCTCCGAAGGACGCGAAGCTCGCGGCCGTCGCGTCGATGGGTGCTCCCGGTGCACAGTCACAGCGCACCTTCTCGGACACCAAGACCCACGACGAAGCGCTCTACGGCGCCTTGCTCGCCCACTTCTCGTCGCTCAAGCCCGGTGAAGTCGAACGGCTCACCACCTTCGAGGTCGCCGATGCCCGTCAGGCGCTGAAGCTGCTCGGTGCGCAGTTCATCGGGCGCTACCCGAAGAACGAGCACGCGCTCGAGGTGAAGTTCAACATCGCGCGCGCCTATTACGAAGACGGCGACTACAAGAAGTCGGCAGAGCTCTTCAGGGACTTCGCCGTCGCGCACCCCGAGCACAAAGACGCGGTGGTGGCGGCGAACCTCGCGTTCGACTCGCTCCGCCAGAGCAAGGACTTCAAGGGCATCGAAGAGACGGGCAAGGCCTTTCTCGCGGCGAACCTGCCGGCGGCTTTCAAGGCCGACGTGCCCAAGATTCTCGCCGACGCCAAGTCGGTCGAGATCGGCGAGAAGGCCATCGAAGGCGCCAACGCGACCGGTGACGTGGTGCTCGGCCTCATTCAGATCGCCGACGAGAACAAGGGCACCGAGAACGGTGAGAAGGCCCTCTACGGCGCCTTCAGCGCGTCGCGCGAGAAGAACGATCGCCGCAAGGCCCGCGAGATCGGCGAGCGCTTCATCAAGGAGTACCCCAAGTCGCAGTTCCTCTCGGACGTGATGATCACCCTCGGCCGCCAGGCCGCCGAGGCCGGCCGCTTCCAGGACGCCGCGGCGTACTTCGAGCTGATGGGGAAGCAGTTCGCAGGCGACGCGACGGGGTTCGACTCGTTGATCTCCTCGGCGCGGTTGCGCATGGCCATGGGTGACAACGCGGGCGCCATCAAGGTGCTCGAGGCGACCGTCGATCAGGCCGGCGCTCGCAAGGTCGAGGTGCTCACGCTGCTCGCGCAGACGCACATGAAGATGAAGGCCACGGGCAAGGCGCGCGCGACCGCCGAACAGATCATGAAGATCGACAAGGCCAACGCGACGGCTGCGGCGATCATCTGCGAGGTGGCGGCCAACACGCCTGGCGAGAAGGTCGAGCCCCTCATCGCGATGATGCAGGCGGTGACCAACTCGGCGAACGTGGGCGGAGACGACCCGGCCAAGGCCATCTGGTACCTCGCCGAGATGCTCTATCGGCAGTTCAAGGCCATTCCCAACGACAAGGTGGAAGACATGGTGGCCTCGCTGCAGCAGTTGCAGGGGCTCTACCAGCAGGCTGCGTCGCTCGGCTCGGCGGAGTGGGCGGTGGCCTCGTTGTGGCGCATCGCGAACTCGCTGCAGCACATCGCCGAGGCCGTCGAAGCCACACCGCCTCCGGCCGGCCTCAAGCCGAACGAGATCGAAGAATTCCGCGCGGCCGTGAAGCAGCAGGTCGACCCGCTCAAGCAGCAGGCCGATCAGACCTACGAGACCTGCCTCGCGCGCGCCGACTCGCTCGAGGTCTTCAGCGCCGCCGTCGTGGGCTGCCGCAAGAAGGTCGACGAAGCGAGCTCGCCGTTGCGGGGCCCGCCCGCCGAGCGGCCGGTCAACGTCGAGGAGCTGCAGAAGAAGGCCGAGCAGACGCAGAACCCGGCCGACTTCGAGGCCATCGCGCAGGCGTTCCTCGGCGCGGGCCAGGTGAACAACGCGATTCTCAACTTCAACCGCGCGCTCGAGATCGACGAAGCCCGGGCCTCCGTCCACTCCGCCATCGGCTACGCGTTGTTGCTCAACGGTGACGCGAACGCCGCCCGGGCCGAGTACGGCAAGGCGCTCGAGGCCGACCCCACCTACGACAAGGCGCGCGCGAACCTCGCGGCCCTGCACTGCCGCTTCTTCGACGTCGAAGGCGCCAAGCGTGAGGTCGCGGTGCTCAAAGACGTGTCGTCGTTGACTGGCCCCGATGTCGACCCGGAGTGGAAGAGCTGCAAGTGATGCCGACGCGCTCCACACAGCTGCTGATTCCGGTGATGGCTGCAGGCCTGCTGCTGGCCTGTGGCCCCGCCTCGTCAGGCAAGCAAGCGCCCCCGAAGTTCCAGCTCGAGGGCAGCCTGACGCAGCTCATGGCGCTCGGCTACGACGAGGCGCGCCTCAGGCTCGACTACGACCCCAACAACCCGCAGCCGACCGACACGCTCGGCATCGAGTTCGTGCGGCTGCGCCCGCTGGGCTCTGACACGCTGCCCGACGGCGGCATGGCGATGGTGGGCGACAGCGAAGACATGGTGCTGAAGATCGGCTACCAGCTCGCGGGCGACGCGCCGCCAGCGAACCAGCGCCTCGACCTCACCTTCCTCGACGAGAACGGGCTCTCGCGAACGACGCTGTCACGCAACGTCTTGAACGACCCCCGCCGCACCTTCCCTCCGCTTCGCGTCGGCAGCCTGTTTCTCGACCGGAAACCCGACCGCGTCGCGATGAACACGGTGAACGGTGAGTTCAACCTCACCTTCGAGAACGGCATCGAAGTGGCTTCAGGCCGGACCATCTTCGGACGGTTCTCGGCCAAGGTGATCCCCCCATGAGAAACCTGCTCCTCGTCGTAGCCCTCGCGGCGCTCGGTGCCTGTGGCGTCAAGCGCGTGCCGCAGACCATTCTCGAGAACCTGCCCTACGAGGCGAAGATCGAGCTGCTCGAGAGCGAGAACGATCTCGCCCTCGCCGTCGACCGCCTCGACGAAGCCCGCGCCGAGGTGGCGCGCACCCGAGAGCAGATTCGCCGCGCGAAGGACCGGTACTCGGCGGCCAAGAGCGAAGTCAGCGCCGCCCAGGACACGCTCTCGAAAGAGGTCGCCGAGCTGGCCGTCATCGAGTCCGACGCGCGCGTCGAGTGGCTGCGCGCCCGCCAGCGGGTGAACGTTCGCGAAGAGTCGCTGGCCGACCAGAACATGACGTGCGCGCTCGCCCGGCACGAACAGTCGCGCCTCACCGCCGCGCGCAAGGCCAAGCTCGAGGGCTCGGAAGACTACGACCCTGCCGTGTTCGACCAGCAGGTGAAGGACTGCGACGCCGACTACGCCGCCCTGAAAGAGAAGCTGAAAGAGACGAACACCGAGGCCGACGCCGTTCGCGCCGAGTGGGAGAAGGCGCGCGCCGCCCTCGCCAAGAAGACGTTCGACGCCCGCGCATCGCCGTTCGTCGAGTGAGCCGCCCATGACCGTCATCGCCATCGCCCTCGCGCTGTCGCTCGGCCAGAAGCCCGACCCCGAAGCGCTCAAGCGCACCGTCGCCGTCGAGTCGGCGGCCATCGAGAAGAGCCCCGACGACACCGAGGCGCTGTACCGGCTCGGCCTCGCGTACCTCGCCCTGGGTGACGCGAAGCGCGCCATCAAGCCGCTCGAGACGCTCGTGCAGAAAGACCCCGAGTCGCTCGACGGCAAGCTGCTGCTCGCGCGCGCCTACCGTGGGGCCAACGAAGCGGGCAAAGCGAAAGACCTGCTCGACAAGGCGATTCTGGGCCAGCCCGACGAGGTGACGCTCCGCGCCGAACGAGGGGCCCTCGCCCGCTCGCAAGAGGAGATCTCGGTTGCCATCGAGCACTACAGCAAGGCCATCGAGCTGGCGCCCACCGACGGCAACCTGCGCTTCAACCTCGGCGAGGCCCAGCAGAAGTCGTCGCGCCTCGACGAGGCCATCGTCAACTACCGCAAGGCCCTCGAGCTCGACTCGGGCCTCACCGCAGCGCGCGTGAACCTCGGCAAGGCGCTCGCCGAGAAGGGCCTGTTCGGCGAAGCGAAGGAGATTCTCGTCGCCGTCAACAAGGACACGCTCGACGACGCCGAGGCGCACTACAACCTCGGCGTCATCCTCATGCGTGAGGGCAACGCCTCGAGCGCGGTGAAGGAGTTCGAGCGCACCCTGGCCATTACCCCGAAACACGCGCAGGCGCTCAACAACCTCGGCGTCGCGTGGGACGCGATGGCCGACACCAAGAAGGCGCTCGAGTACTTCAAGAAGGCCGGGCAGGCCGACCCCACCTTCGCCGAGGCGTTCTTCAACCAGGGCATGAGCCTGATGAAGCTGAACAAACCTGCCGAGGCGACGAAGGCCTTCGAGGCCGCGCTCAAGCTCGAGCCCAGCAGCACCGGGCCCTACGTGCAGCTCGGCACGCTGTACCTCAAGCAGGGCAAGAAGGACCGCGCGGTCGAGGCGTTCAAGAAGGCCATCGAGCTCGCCGACGCGCAGGACAAGGCCGACTCGGGCTTCAAGGCGCTGCTCAAGCGCAACGAGATGCGCCGCAACACCGACGCGTACCGCGGGCTGGCGCTCGCGTACCTGCAGCTCGGGAAGGTGGACGACGCGGTGAACACGCTCAAGCTCGCGACCGACAAGATGCCCAAAGACGCCTCGGCCCGGCTCGCCCTCGGTGAGGCGTACCTCGCGCAGAACAACGCCGACGGCGCCGTGGAGCAGTTTCAGAAGCGGCACGAGCTCGAGCCCGGCACCGACGCCCGCCTCGATCTCGCCCGCGCCTACACGAAGAAGCGCGTCGCCAAGCAGGCCGAGCCCCTCTACCGCGACATTCTCAAGGAAGAGCCCACCAACCGCGCCGCCAAGCTGGGCCTCGCCGATCTCTTCACCGCGCAGGGCCGCTTCGCCGACGCCGAGGGCGTGCTGAAGGAGATGATGGCAGCCGACCCGAACGACGCGCAGGCCTTGATGCGCTTCGGCATGATGAAGTCGCGCATGCAGCGGCCGAACGAGGCGCTGGAGCCGCTCGAGAAGGCCGTCGAGGTGAACCCGTCGCTGCTCGACGCACGCGCCGAGCTGGGCTTCCTGCTCTTCCGCGGAGACCCGGCCAGCAACGCGGGCCGCTGCGTCACCACGATGAACGAGATTCTCACCAGCGACGACCGCCACGCCCTTGCCTTGCTGTACCGCGGCCAGTGCCAGTTCGCGCTTGGCAACAAGCAGCAGGCCGAAGATTCGCTGAAGAGCGCGACGCGTGTCGACCCGTCGTTCGGCAACGCGTGGCTCTCGTTGGGCGAGCTCTACGAAGACCAGGGCAAGAAGGACGACGCGCGCAAGGCCTACGAGACGGCGCAGAAGCTCGACGTGCCGGAAGCCGGCGAAGCGCTGAAGCGGCTCAAGTAGTCGCTACCGCGAGCGGGCCAGCCACGCGTTGAGGCGGGCTTCGGTCGTCTCGTCTGCGCTCGTGTGCAGCTTGCGCCGGCCCTTGAGGCCGAGCGCGCCCATCGCCTCGTGGACGACGCTGGGCAGCTGAATGATGGGCACCGTGGTGTCGAACGGAACGCCCTCCACCGGCCGGCGGGTGGAGTCGCACGCGAAGGCGCCCCACGTCAGCTGGTACCAGTTCAGCCGCACGGGGTTGATGGCGAACGTGACGGCCGGCGTGCCGGTGCGAAAGTGACACGTCATCGAGAACGGGGGGCGCTGCTCGAGGCCGAGGGCGGCGACGAAGCTGCGCCACTCGTCGCGGCTCTGGGCCTTCAACGCCTCGTAGCGGGGCTTCACCGCGTTCAGCCGGCCTGAGCGCTCGGCCAGCCCCGACAAGAGCTCCAGGCGCGCGCCGTCACGCGACGCGACAGCCCCGAGGAAGACTGGAATCAGCGCGTCGGTGAGGGCGTCGTCATCGGCGCTCGCGAGCCACTCCACCAGCTCGTTCGACGCCTTCTCGGCGCGCTGGGCAGCCGTCGTCAGCAGCGCCTCGCGCACCGCCCCGGCGCGAGCCCACTGTGCCAGCCGGGTGACCCTGTCAGAGGAGCCGCGCGAGGCGAGGTCGGACAACGCGTCGATGCCCACTTGCACCAGCCGCTGCTGCTCGGCGGGCGCGTTCGCGCCATCGACGAGGGCGCGAAGGAAGAGATGGGCTTCGGACGACGCGGCCGACTCGTGAATGGCGGCGACGAGCTCGGGCCTCTCTTTCGCGGCCGAGCGCCCCCAGACGGCCTCGAGGCCCGCGGAGTTGTTCGTGCGAAGATGTTCGAGGAAGGCCTCGCTCACGAGTGACACTGCTTCACCTTCTTGCCGCTGCCGCAGGGGCACGGGTCGTTGCGGCCGAGCTTCGCGCGGCCCGAGGTCGCCTGCCCTTCGACGTACCGCCAGCGGCCGTCGACGCGGGCGAACTGCGAACGCTCCTCGAGCGAGACGAGCGCGCCGCCCTCGACGAAGCGGGCGACGAAGTGCACGACGCCGTGCGAGTCGGCCGAGGCGCCCTGCTCGGCCGCCCGAACCTCGAGCCCCACCCAGCCGACTGTCCGGCCCCAGGCCGACAGCTCGGCCGCCTCGCCGGGGCGCGGTTCACGGGTATTCGTCTGAACGAGGTAGTCGCCGAGCCCGAGGGCGTACGCGCTGTAGCGGGAGCGCATGAGCGCCTCGGCCGTCTCTGCCGGTCGCGAGCCATCGTGGCGGGGCCCGCAGCAGTCGCGCAGCAGCGCGCCAGAGCCACAGGGGCAGGAAGAAGAAGACGCCGGGTTCACGGGGCGACGAGTAGCAGAGACGCCGCGCCGCCGCAGGTCGAGCCACGAAGCAGCGCGCCATTGACCCAGCCCCGTGCACGAGGATCGGGCCGACTTCGACGGCATCGCCCGGTCAGCGCTCTTCGCGGTCGAGCAGCAGTTCGTACCAGTGCAGGTGCAGCGCGCGCAGAGAGTCGGCGAGCGGCTTGACCTCTTCACCGGCGGCGAGCTCGAGCTGACGAGCGAGCGACTGCTCGGACCACGGCTCGGAGAGCACACCACCGCGAACGAAGCCGATGGCCTGCTCCAGGGCTGCACGCCCGGCGGCGTTGAGCGAGGGCCGCAGCGCCTGGGCGGCCTCGAGCCACGCGGGCTCCGGCGGCGGCGCGACGAGCTCGCCCGTCATCAAACGCCGGTTGCGAACCAGCTCGTCTGCCGGGTGCAGGAACGGCTTCTGCTGCCGATGAAGCACCTGCCCGAGCGCGCTGACCGCCTCGTGCAGCAGAAACGCGTACTCGCCGCGCGCGTCGAGTTCTTGCGCCCGCCGAAACGCG
Organism: Archangium sp.; assembly: GCA_016793585.1. The sequence goes on along the minus strand of JAEUJR010000684.1, from coordinate 8,390 downwards.
CCGACCGCACGACGCAGGTGCCCTCGCGCCGCGTGCAGCTCTCCGAGGCGAAGCCACGCTTCGTGCGCCCGCTCGTCGGTGCCACGAATGACGGCCCACAACACCTGCTCGGCCTCGGCGAGCTGGTCGTTCTGGAGCAGGGCCTTCGCGCGTTCGAGGTCGTTCATGCCGACCACCGCGCCGGCACGAAGCCGCGCTCCTGCACGAAGGCCGACGTCTCGGCGCACAGCGCATCGAACACGCCCGGCCCTGCCGCGACGACGTCACCGAACATCGGCGACCACTGCGAGCCATCGAGACAGGCGATGCGGCCGCCCGCCTCTTCGACCAGCAGCGCGCCGGCGCTCACGTCCCACGGCTTGAGGCCGAACTCCCAGTAGCCGTCGAAGCGGCCGGCCGCGAGCCAGGCGAGGTCGAGGGCGGCGCTCCCGAAGCGACGCATGCCGCGCGACTTCACCGCGAGTCGGCCGAAGAGACCGAGCACCAGCTCTGCGCGCGACGGCAGGTCGTACGGAAAGCCCGAGCACAGCAGCGAACGTTCGAGAGACGTGGCGCGGCTGACCGACAGCGGCACACCGTTCAGCCTCGCGCCCTGCCCCCTCGCCGCCGAGAACAGCTCGTCACGCATCGGGTCGAACACGGCCCCCGCGAGCACCGCGCGCCCTTCGCGCCAGGGCCCTTCGACCGCGATGGAGACCGAGAAGTGCGGCACCGCGTGCGCGTAGTTGGTGGTGCCATCGAGGGGGTCGACGACCCACCGCAGCCCTCCCGACGAGACCGCGCCCGACTCCTCCGACAACACGCCGTGGTCGGGGAAGCGCGAACGCAGCGCCGACAACACGACCTGCTCGGCCGCGCGATCGGCGTCGGTGACGAGGTCGTTGCCGCTGCCCTTGGTGTCGATGCTCCGGGTCTGGCTCAGGCGTTCCCGCAGCACGGCCCCGGCCGAACTCGCGAGCTCGACCGCCACGGCCTGCAACGCCACCGGAGTCACTTCTCGTCCTTCGCGGGCTCGGCCAGCAGGGTCTCGACGTCGGAGAGCGTCTGCTGGAAGAAGTCGTCGCTCAAGCCCTCGTGCACGCGCCGCACGACGCCCCGCCGATCGATCAACACGGTCGTCGGCATCTGCGAGACCTTCAGCACGCTGCCGGCGATGGTGGCTTCGGGGTCGTGAAGCACGGGCAGCTGCAGCTTGAGCTCCTGCATGAACGGGCCGATGACAGACGGGTCGGCGTCGACGCTCATCGCGTACACCTTGAGCCCGCGCGCGGCGTACTGGCGGGCGAGGTCGTCGTAGAACGGCAACGAGTCACGGCACGGCTCGCACCAGGTGGCCCAGACGTCGATGAGCACCACCGAGCCGCGCTCCTGCGACAGGCGCCACGTCTCTTTGCCCGGGTGACGGGTGACCGAGAACTCGAGCGGCTGCGCCTCGACCCGCGGCACCAGGCTGCGCCGCACACCGTCTGACTCGACGAGCACCGGCGGCGTCGGCAGACGAACACACGACGTCAGCGCCAGAACGCACAGCCAGCGCATCACGCGCTCCTCTCAGCCAGCCGCGCCAGCAACGAGTCGATGAAGCCTCCGAACCCACCGTTGCTCATCACGAGCACGAGATCGCCACGGCGCGCTCCGGCCGCCACCTCGTCGACCAGGGCGGGCACGGTCGCCGCGGCCACCGAAGGAATGCCGGCGTCGGTCAGCTCCTTCGCGAGCCGCGGCACGTCGAGCTCTTCACCCGCGGGGATCTTGTCGTGCCGCTCGGGAACCTTGATCGACGCACGCGCGGCGCCGTCGAAGCTCTTCGCGTACTCGGCCTGATGCAGGTTGCGGCGGCTCGTGTTGCTGCGCGGCTCGAACACGGCCCACAGGGGCCGCGAAGGCCACCGGGACTTCACCGCAGCGATCGTCTCTCGAACTGCCGTGGGGTGATGCGCGAAGTCGTCGATGACGAGCACGCCGGCGGGCTCTCCCCGAATCTCCTGCCGCCGCTTCACGCCCTCGAACGACGCGAAGCCGGCGCGAATCTCGTCTGCAGAGAGCCCCAGCCCCCGGGCGCACGCGTACACGCCGAGCGCGTTCTCGAGGTTGTGTCTGCCGGCCATCGGCAAGAGGAACTCGCCCTGCGCCACGCCGGCTTCGACGACGACGAAGCGAACCCCTTCAGGCCCGAGGCGAACGTTCGTGCCGACGACATCGGCCGTGGCGCCCTCGTGACCGTCGTACGTCGTCACCTTCGCCTTCGACGCGCGCGCGAGCCGAACGGCGTTGGGCCAGGCCGCGCTCACCGCGACGTACCCGCCGGCCGGCACCAGGGCCATCAACTTCTCGAAGCTCGACTCGTAGTGCGCGAGGTCGCGATAGATGTCGGCGTGATCGAGCTCGATGCTGGTGAGGATCACGCTCTTCGGCTGGTAGTGCAGAAACTTGGGGCCCTTGTCGAAGTACGCGGTGTCGTACTCGTCACCTTCGACCACGAAGTGCGGCCCGCGCCCGAGGCGGTAGTTGCCCGAGTAGTTCTTCGTGACGCCGCCCACGAGGAAGGTGGGATCTCTCCCGGCGGCCGCGAGCACGTGCCCCATGAGCGAGCTCGTCGTCGTCTTCCCATGCGTGCCTGCGACGACGACCGAATGACGCGACTCGAGGAACAGCGAGCCGAGCGCCGCGGGGAAGCTCATCTGCTTCACGCCACGTTCACGCGCCGACGTCGCCTCGGGGTTCACGCGGCGAATGACGTTGCCGATGATGACGAGGTCGGCGCGCGCGGCGTCGAGGTTCTCGGGCTTGTACGGCGTCATCGCGGGAATGCCCCACGTTCGCAGCATGTCGCTCATCGGCGGGTAGACGTTCTCGTCGCTGCCCGTCACCTCGTAGCCCGCGGCCTTCAGCATGCCGGCGAAGCTGCCCATGCCCGTGCCGCCGACGCCCACGAGGTGAATGCGTTTGATGGACGAGGGGTCGATCGTCGCGAGCACGTTGCCGTTGTCTGAGTCGGTCATCGCGGTTGGTTCCATCACGGCGCAGCGAGATCGTCGAAGAGAAACTCGAACGTCAGCCCATCGGGGTCGCGCACGGAGAGCGACACGAGCAGGAGCGCCTCGATTCGCTCACCGTGAACCGAGCTGCCTTTTCTGGAAGGTTGGGCTCGACGGTTCTACCGCGTCACAGCGCGTCGAGCACCGACTCGTGGAAGACCTGCCTGAACGCGCGAATCTGAAGGTTCGCGCGACCGAACAGGACGCGGTTGGTGAGCAACGTCACGACGAGCTGGCGATCGAAGTCGATCCACAGGCTCGTGCCGGTGAAGCCGAGGTGGCCGATGGCGCCGAGTGGGCCGGCGCGCCCAAAGCGTGGACCACACGAAGCGCCCTCTGCCGACGGCGTGTCGAAGCCAAAGGTGCGCGTGCTGCCGGGCGTCGTGGAGTCCACGCTCCACCCGAGCGGAGACACGAGCCACCCGTCGAGCACGGCCTGCCCGAACCGCGCGACGTCGGCGGCCGTCGAAAAGAGCCCCGCGTGGCCCGCGACGCCGTTCATCACCCACGCATTGTCATCGTCGACTTCACCCGGGCGTGACGGCCACGTCTGGCACTGCCACATCGACTCCTGGCCGGGAGCCGGCTCCCTGGGCCGCGTGCCTCCCGTGTCGACGACGTGCGGTGAGCGCGGGCGAAAGCAGCTCGAGAGCCCGAGTGGAGCAGCCACCTCGTCACGGAACGCCTCGTCGAGCGGCTTCTTCGCCACCGCGGCGAGGGCCTCGCCGAGCAGAATGAAGCCGAGGTCGCTGTAGACGGCCGCAGCACCCACAGGCCGCTCGGCTGGAACGTCGAGCACGCGCGTGACGACTTCGTCACGAACGCGCCGGCGCAGCTCGGGCGTCGGGTGCTCGAACAGCTCGGGGTGCTCCTTCGTCACCTGCGCGAAGAACGGAAGAAAGGCAGGCAGGCCTGAGCGATGAAACGCGACGTCGGCGATGGTCGCGTCGAGCTGGGCATCGGGCAGCGCCGAGCGAATCGGCGCGCGCACGTCGAGCGTTCCACGCGCCGACAGACGACCCAGCAACGCGGTGGTGCTCATCACCTTCGTCACCGACGCGAGATCGAACACCGCCTCGGGCGCCGCGTTGCCACCTTCGTAGACGACCTGTCCCTTCGAACGAACGACCGCGCGAGCCTGCGAGAACACGCGCTCGTTCACGCCGCGAGAGAGCAGCTCGTCGAGCGACTTCACGCGAGGCCCTCGAGACACTCGAGCCGCTTGTTCGAGGCGTCGACGCGCACGCGCGCTCCGAGCACGACGGGCTGGTTCACCACACCGTGACCGATGGGAAGCCCCGCGAGCACTGGAACGCCGAGCGCGCCGGTCAGCTCCGAGAGCACCTGCGCAGACGTGAACGAGGCGCCCTTCTCTTCGCAGTCGGTGAACTCGCCCAGCACCACACCGGCGACGCCTTCGAGCGCGCCCGCGAGCTTCAGGTGCGTCACCATGCGATCGAGTCGATACGGCCGCTCCCCGACGTCTTCGAGCAGCAGCACCGCGCCCGAGAGCGAAGGCATGAAGCGCGTGCCGACCAGGCTCGCGAGCAACGACAGGTTCCCGCCGACGAGGGGCCCCTCTGCCTGGCCAGGCACGATCGTCTCGGAGCCCATGAGCGGAGCCACCCGCCGCCCCTCGAGCACCTCGAAGGTGCGCGTGATGACATCGGCCGGCTGCGCTCCCAACTGCGTCACCACGGGGCCGTGCACCGAGCGCCACCGACGGGCCTGCCACGCGAGATGCAGCGCCGTCACGTCGGAGAACCCCACGATCGTCGCGACGCGCCTGGGCGTCAGCGACTCGAGCAACCGCATCGCGCCATACCCACCACGCGCCGCGATGATGGTGCCCACCTCGGCGTCGTCGAGGCAGCGCTGCAGCGCGCGCGTTCGCGACTCGTCCGGGCCTGCGAGATACCGAAACGTCTCACCAGCCTCGGGCGCCACCTCGACGCGGTACCGGCCGGCCAACACCGCCAGCCCCTTCTCGAACTTCTCGCGATCGAACGGCCCTGACGGCGCCACCACTCCGAGACGGGAGCCGGGCGAAAGCACCGGCATGGCAGAGAACGACATGACGTGGTTGTACACTCCCTTCGAGCCCTCATGGCCGTTCACGAGTACCGCCCAGCCGCGCCGAAGAAGCCGCCCCGCCCGAAGTTCCCCGTGCCGTGGGGGCTCTTCGTCGTGCTCGTGGTCTATGCGCTCGCGGTCGTCGGCTACATCTGGAAGACGTACTGGGAGTCGCCCGAGTACCAGGCGGCCGAGCACTACGCGAAGGCGCTGTCGCTGCTCGGCGTCGACGATGGGCGCAAGTGCACGCAGCCCCAGCTCGAGGCCGCGTTCGGGCACGTGCTCGAAGCCGCGCGGCTGATTCCCGAGAACAAGGAGCTCGCGACGCACACCGAGCGGCTGCGGTGGCGCTTCGATGAACGCGGCTTCAAGTTGAACCCCGATTTCGCGCGCAAGGCCGAGCTCGTCTCGAAGGCGGCGCAGCGCGTGGAGGAGGAGCGTTCGCCCTGGCTCGCCGTCGGCTCGAGAGATCGCGGCTGGGCGCCTGATCAGCTGCTCGCGGGGCCCGAACGGGTCGTGTGGTGGTCGTCTCCCGGAGTCGTGTTGATCCTCGCGGTCTGGGTCTACGGTCAGTTCGGCGCGAAGAAGGCGCGCGAGAAAGAACACGAAGAGAACCTGAAGAAGGCCGAAGCCGACGCGCAGAAGCTGGGCAGCTGGCGTGACGGGCTGGGCGAAGCACCGCGCAAGTATGACGCTCCTGCAGAAGACGACGATGGCGACTTGACGATCGCCGAGCCTCCGCCTGCGCCGAAGCCGCGCCCCACGAACTCGGGAAGACCCGCAGTCACGAGAACGAGCAGCCCAGGCCGGCCCGCTGTCTCGAAGAGCTCGCCGGGAAGACCTGCCGTGAAGAGTTCTTCGGGGCGGCCCGCGGTGAAGAGCAGCGGCAGCCGCCCCGCCGTGAAACGGAGAGACGAAGACTCATGAACCACCTCGCAGCGCAGCTGGCATGGCCCCGGGTGAAGGCGCTCGCCACCTCGAACGCGTGGGCGTTGCTGCCCATCGGCTCCACCGAAGCGCACGGCCCGCACCTGCCGCTCAACGTCGACGTCGTCATCGCGCAGGAGGTCTGCCGCCGCGTCGGGCTGGTGCACGAGACGGTGGAGTTCCCCGCCGTCACGTATTCCCTCACCGACTTCGCCGCGCCGTTCGCGGGAACGGTCAGCCTCGCCGCCGAGACCGCGAAGGCGATGCTGGTGAACGTCATTCGCGGCATCGGCCGCGCCGGCTTCGGGCGCATCTGCGTCATCAACCACCACCTCGAGCCGGCGCACTTCAAGGTGGTGCACACGGCCGCGACCGAGGCGGGAGCCGGCGCCGCCTTTCGCGTCGTCGTGCCCGATCACCGGCGCAAGCCGACGGGGCCGCTGCTCGGAGACGAGTTCATGCACGGCGGCAGTCACGCGGGCAGCTACGAGACCTCGCTGATGCTCGCGGCCGCCCCGCATCTGGTGAACGAGGAGGCGCGCCGAGCCCTGCCCTCGCTCGACGTCGATCTTCCCGGAGCGATCAAGGCCGGCGCGACCAACTTCTTCGAAGCAGGCGGACCCGACGCGTACTTCGGCGCTCCCGCTGAGGCCTCGGCGGCCGAAGGCCAGCGGCTCTTCGAGATCATCACCCGCGCGACGCTCGACGCGATGAACGCCTGAGGACGAAGCGCGGCCGCGACGCAAGGGCCGTGCTTCAGGTGTTCACGGCAGGTGGCAGCCAGGCACACCTTCCGCACGAACAACACGCGACGCGCCGTCGAAGTCGGGCGATTATCCCCCGCATGCGCACCCCCGCTTGCGTGCTCCTCATTCTTCTGGCGACCAGTGCGTTCGCCGGGCCGAAGAAGAAGCCTGCCGCCGCGAAGCCCGCCGGTGGAAAACCCGCCGTCGTGGTCGACGCGCCGCCTGCGATGGCGCGGCTGCTCCAGAGCACGCTCGGGGCGCGCTTCTCGGCCAGCATCAACACCAACGCGATCTCCGACTCGCCGACCGCGAAAGAGGTTCGGGCGCTGACGGTGCCGGCGAAGGCGATCGCCGTCGTGCTCGCGCGGTCGGCAGGCGACTCGTGGTCGATCACGGTGCTCAACGGTGCTGACGGCACGCCGCTCGAGAACCAGGTCTTCCGCGCGGCTGCGCGCAAGCCGCTCAAGGCGCTGCCGAAGAACGTCGCGGGCGCCATCGTGCTCGCCTGCGCCACGGGGCAGGCGCCCCCGGGAGAAGCCGCTCCCCAGCCCGAGCCGACGAAGACGGAGCCGAAGATCACCGAGACGAAGAGTGACCCGGCGAAGAAGACCGAGGTCGCGACGAAGAGCGAGCCGCCGAAGAAGGAGACGTCCACCACGACGTCGACGTCGACCACGACCGAGACCACCGTCTCGTCGTCGACGAGCGAACCATCGACACCGTCTGCGCTGCCGGCGCTGCGGGTCGGGCTCGGCTTTCGGGGCTTCGGGCGTTCACTCACGTGGGCGGGAGACCCGGAACAGGCGCTCGCGAAGTACGGCCTCAACTTCGCTCCAGCAGTCGCGCTCGACGCGACCTGGTACCCGGGCGCGCATGTCACCTCGGGCGTGCTCGCGAACCTCGGCGTCGCGTTCGCAGGCGACATCGCGGTCGGCGTCTCGTCGAAGCAAGACACGTCGAAGTTCGGCACGCGGGCCGACCGGTTTCGCATCAGCGCCGCGTTTCGTCAGCCGTTCGGCTCGGTGTTCTCGGTCGAGGCGGTCGCCGGAGCCTCGCTGCAGCGCTTCTCGATCGACCCCGTCGCCGCCAACGACGGCACGCCGCGCCCGAACATTCCGAGCGTGGCGTTCACCGGCCCCCGGGGGGCGCTCGGCGTGCGGCTCGTCAAGCTTGGGCCCGTCGGGGTCGACGCGATGGGCGGCTTCACGTTCCTCGTCTCGACGGGTGAGCTCGGCACCGACGCGTACTTCAAACGCGCGCGCGGCTTCGGCGTCGACGCCGGCGCAGGCGTGTCGGTGGAGCTGGTCGACAATCTGCACCTGCGCGCTTCCTTCGACTGGACTCGGTATTTCCTCACCTTGAACCCCGAAGAGGGCGCGCGGTTCGCGGCACCTTCGGCGGCAGATCAGTACCTGGGCGGTTCAGTGGCACTGCAGTGGGTGATGTAGGCCCCACCCTCAACGTGCACTTTCTCGAATCGCAGTACGCGTGAGTTGCGCTAATGGGCGCACGCCGTTACGTCCGCACGACCTGAAAGGCCGAGGTGCTCAATGCAGTTGGAGTCGCTCAAGATGTTCGTCGATGTCGTCGAGACGGGTTCGTTCTC
>JAEUJR010000680.1 GCA_016793585.1 Archangium sp. | reverse complement strand
TGGCTCCCGCGAGCAGTACCAGCTCAATCGGTTCAGCACGAATGGCTACACGAATGCGCACTACGTGCCCGGGTCGGCCACGGACCACAATGGAAACCCGGTTCCCGACGCTGCGGTGGTCAACGACCCCGACACTGGTGGGGTCTATGAGGGCGTCTTCGAGTTTTCGACCTCGTACGAACTCACGGCGTGGATCGAGGCGATGGAGAGCATGGGGGTTCCGGTCACCGGAGCGTGCCGCACGCGCGTTGGTTGCGTTCGCCTCGGGAATGGCCCGCTCGAGTGCAGTTGTCCCCCCTGACGCACTTCGCGTTGGGTTGATCGACTCACGAGAGCGCCATGCACAGCTACGTCACCGTCCTGTCGATACTCCTGGTCTCCTTCGTCGCGATGTTCCTCTGGTTCAAGTCACGAGCGCGCCATGAAGCGCCCGCGCGACGAGAGGTCCGAGGCGACGAGGTCGCCCAGTTCTGGCGCTGGTTTGCGACCAACGAGGAGTCCTTCGCGCGGGTCAGTCGCGAAGGAGACCCTGTCGCCATCGGGACGCTGATGGTCGAACCGGCGTCGGCAAGACTCAGCCGTCTGTGTTCTGGCTTGTCCGGCGAGGTCGGTCTGCCGACCGCCGACGGCGCTCGACCACAGTTCACCATCACGGCGAACGGAGCTGCCGACCGGTTCAGCTGCGTCGAGTCGATCGTCGCTGCCGCACCACCGTTACGGTTCTGGTCCATCGTTGCGCTTCGTCAGCGCCGCGACCCGGACTGGACTCTCGTTTCGCGAGGGAGGGTCCTTGCTCCGTCCGAAGTCCGGTTTCGAGAGGGCCCATCGGGGGGCCTTGGTCGACATCGTGGTGCTCGTTCCCGACTTCACCGAGTCAGAGCGTGACGGCGTGTTCGATGCGCTCTTCCCGCTCCTCGATTCACTCGTCGGAGAGCGGGACGTCGAGCTCCGGATCGGCGAGATCTCGCTCGCACGCTTCTCGCCCACCACCGACGTCGATGCGAAGCCTCTCTCGGAGCTGCCGATGCTCCTCGATTCGCTGTGAGGGTCTCTACGGGGCGTGCTCCACCGCTCGAAGCAGGTCCTCCGTGGCTGCGATTCGAAACGCGCTGTCGGCGTTGCTGCGACGAAGGCCGAGCGCGCGGGTGATCATCGCCCGCGCCTCGTCTTTCGACCCCCGAGCGGCTCGAACGAGGGCGAGCTCTTCGAGTGGTTCGACGAGGTCGAAGTGCTCGGGGCCCCGCTCGCGCTGAACCGACTCGAGCACCTCGGTCAGGAGCGTCTCGGCGAGGTCGAGCCGGCCGAGCTGCCGCTCTGCTGCGCCGAGGTTCAGCTGGGCTGCCATCGTGCCGTAGTTCTTCGCGCCGAGCGTGCGCGACCGAACGCGAAGAACGGCCTCGGCCAGCGCCCGCGCCTCCTCGAGTTTGCCGACCTTTCGCGCCAGCAGTGATTGGTTGTTTCGCACCACGAGCGTCGCCGGGTGCTCGTCACCCATCGTTCGCGTCATCACCTCGAGCAACGCGGCGTTCTCGGCGTAGGCCTCGGCGAAGTGGCCCAGCAGCGCGTGCTTCATGGGGACGTAGCTGCGTATCGTGAGCACGTGGTGGTGCTCGGCGCCCGCGGTCTTCGTGAGCCGCGCGACCGCGTCAGTCGCGATCTGCAACGAGCGTTCGTGATTGCCCTCGACGCGCGCGACGTGAATCGAGGCAATCGTCAGGTTCACGTCGGCCCGCAGCGACGGTGGCTCGCGCACCGACAAGGCCTGCGCGAGGTCCAACGCGGCGCGCGCCGCGAGTGGTTGGCGCTCTCGCAACGACATGGTGATGGCGACAGAGGCGAGGCACTCCGCGGCGATGCCGTCTTCCCGCACCTCGAGCGCACGGCGAGCACAGTCTCTCGCGCGGGCCGTGGCGTTCGACTCGTAGTGGCGAATCGCGGCTTGGGTGTCGAGCCAACCGAGCTCGGCCTGCGCGACACCCGCATCGAGCGATTGCACCTGGGGGCGGAGCCGTTCGATGCCTGCCCTCACCTCGGCCGGTCGGCCAATCGCCACCAGGTGTCTCAGCGAAGCGATCTCGAGGCGCACCGCTCGCTCTGCCGAGTTGGTCTCGGAGAGGTCGAGGCGTTGGCACGACTCCAGGTCACGAAGCCCGAGCACGGCGGCCGGTGCTTCGGCGACCATCTCGGGCGTGGGCGCCGACAGGCTCGTGACGAGCGACTCCACCTCGCGTCGACGCAGGTCGAGGCACTCGCGAAGGGCGGCTCCGCGTGCCGCCGAAATGCTGCGGTCGCGCTTCTCTGCGCGGCACGTGTCGAGCGACAGACGTTTCCAGTGATTGACGTACTCGGCGAGCAGGCGGTTCGTCTCGGTCGCAGCGAGCGTGGCGAACGTCGCGTGCGTCGTGTCGAAGGCGGCCTCTCGAGCGGTGCGTCGCTCGGTGGAGACATGAGCGTCGAGGTCTGCGCCAACGTCGCGACAGGGGTCTTGCGTCACGCCGACGTAGACCACCGGCGCCAGCGTCAACACGACCGTGCAGGCCGCGAGCACCCATGGCCAGCGCGGAGGCCCGGCCGCGAGCGCCTTCGCAAACGCAGACATCGTCGGAAAGCGGAAGGAAGGGTCTGGCGAGAGGCCGCGGCGAACGACGCGCTCGAGCCATCGTGGAAACGGGCGACCCGCCGGCTTCGTCGGCTCCAGCTGTTGGGCGGCCCGCAGCTGGGCGAGCGTCGAAGCACGAAAGGGCCGCTCTCCGGCGATGGCCTCCCAGAGCGAGACACTGAGCGCGAACTGGTCTGCGCTCGCGTCGCCGGGGCGCCCGTCGAGCTGTGCGGGCGCGAGGTACGCCGGCGTTCCCACCAGCTGCGACGCCGCTGAGTTGGCCGTCGCGAGCGTTCCGAGCCCGAAGTCGCTCAGGCGGGCCCGCCCCTTCACGTCGATGAGCACGTTGTCTGGTTTGAAGTCGCGGTGCACGACGCCGGCGTCATGAGCTGCCGCGAGCGCCTCGGCGAGCTGAGTGAAGACCTCGACGATGGCCGGGAGGGCGGGGCGAGTGGCCAGCCACTCCCGAAGCGTGCCGCCGTTCACCAACTCCATCACCAACACCAGCCGGCCCTGCCACTCGGCGACCTCGTGCACCGTCACGATGTTGGGGTGCGTGAGCTTGGCCATCAGCCTCGCCTCTTCACGCAGCGAGGCCGAGTCGGAGTGCAGCACCTTCAACGCGACTTGCCGCTCGAGTCGTGGGTCCCAGGCTGCGAACACCGTGCCCATCGAGCCGGCGCCGAGCAGCTTCACGAGGTGGTACGGGCCGAGAATGACGCCGGGCTCGAGGGAGCGCGGGAGCAGCGAGGGCGCCGTGTCACCGAGGCTGGTGGTGCTCACCGACGCGACCATCGAGGCGGCCGTTCGCCTGCATCTCTCGCACTCTTCGATGTGCGCCAACAGCTCGGCCCGCTCGGTGTTCGAGAGCTCGTTGGTCGCCAGTCGCGCGAAGAGCGCCTCGTCGGGGCAGTACCCAGTCACGTCGTGCTCACGTTGACTCGAAGAAGACACGCAGCGAGCGGTCGAGGCTGAACTCGAGCGACGTGAAGAATGACTCGAGCTCTTCGGAAGAGAGTTCGAGCCGGTCGGCGACGAGCGCTCGAACCTGCGTCTTCAACCGTTCGCGTGCAGCGGCCACCCAGCGCGCCGCGGTCGCACGACTGGTGCCGTAGACGAGGCCGATTCGGTCGACCGACAGACCGTCGACGAAGGCGAGCTTCAACAGGTTCTGCTCGCGGGTGCTCAGCATCGAGAGGGCTTCGACGAGCGCGTGACTGACGACGGCGTGGTGCTGCTCCCGGAACAGCGCGACGTCGAGCGCACCAGACGACACGAGGCGCGCCTCGAGCGCTGCAGCGTCGGCGGGCGCGTGGCGCTGCGTGGCGCGGGCGAGGTCGACCATGACGCGAACGGCGACGCTCTTGATCCACAGCCAGAGCGGCGCGTCTCCCCGGTACTCGCTCAAGCGTGCACGACGGCCACCCTCGGCGACGAGCAGCTTCGCCCGGGTCAACTGACAGGCTTCGTCGACGACCTCGGGGCGCGGGTCGACTCTCGAGAGCGCGGGAACCACGCGAGCCACCACGTCGCGCTCGAAGAGCTCCAGCGCCGCAGGGTCCTGGAGCAGGCACGCGCACGTCAACACGAGGTCGGCCGCTCGCGCCGGCTCGACGCGGCGAACACCGAGGTCTCGTATCGTCTTGAAGAACGCCTCGGCGTCGATGGAGAGCTCGGGCCAGCAGGTCTGTGCCTCTTCCCAGAATTGCACAACCTCGGGGGCAGCCTGGAGCCCAGCGGACGCCGCGAAGTTCTCGGCGGTGACTTCCGACCACCTTCCCATTGAGCGTCATCGTACACGCGCGGCTGTGTGCTCGCGAGCGTCGTTTGGGCAGGCTCGTGGTCTCGTTCACTCGAGCGCCGCTCGCACCCCCTCGATGACGGCCTCGGGCTTCTCGATGGGGATGGCGTGCCCACTGTCGACCCAGACCTCGGTCGCGTTCGGGTAGAGCTTCACGAGGGCAGCCCGCTTCTCGTTCCAGTAGCGAACCGTGGGGGTCGACATGTCCTTCATGGGTTGTTGCGCGCTCAGCACGACGACCTTCCCGGTGTACGTGGGGAGCGCCAACACGTCTCTCCCGGTCTGGTCGAGCGCATCGAACTCGGCGCGCGTGACCTTCGGCAGGGAGTCGAGGCTCTTCTTTGCTTCGGTCGGCCAGAACTCGACCGAGCCGTCGCCCTGCATCTGTTCGGGGTGGGTGGAGTCGACGAGCACGAGCCCTGCGACTTCGTTTGGGTAGCGGCGTGCGAACCATTGCATGTACAGCCCGCCGAGGGAGTGGCCGACGAGCACGTACGGTGGCTCGACGCCCTTCTCCTTCAAGACGCGGCGAAGTGCCTCGACGACGGTCGCGCCATCGCGTGGAGCGTCGATGTCTGCAGAGTTTCCCTGCCCGGCTCGGCTGTAGGCGAACGCAGTGTTCTTCCGCGAGACCTCGGGAAACACCTTGCCCCACCACTCGAGGCTGCCACCCAGGCCTGCCTCGAAGACGACCGCGGGGGTGCCGCCTCGCGCGAGCGCCAACTCCACACGTCGCCCGTCGACGGTTTCCACCTGTGTGCCCGGCAATGACAGACACCCAGCACCGGTCATCGTCAGAATGAGACATGCCAATCGCATCATCGCTCCAGGAATTCGAGGTGCCGGAGCAACGCGCCGCGGTCGATTTGATTGCGCACCCATCACCAGGCAACCGACGGGCTCACGCCCTTGTAGATGAGATAGCTGGCGAGCGAGGCCTCGAACACGAACTGTGGAATCGCCAACAGCGCAGGGAGCACGGCGTACTGCGGGAGCAGACCCGTCAGCGTGGCCGCCGCGCTGCCGAAGACGAGGGGGCCTCCGATGAGCCCGAGAATCGCGATCCACCTGGGAACGTGGTTCGACTTCGCGAGCAACGCCGAGACGAAGACCGTGTTCAGACCACTCGTGAACCCCGGGCCCATCAAGAACGTCGCGTTGTGAAAGGCGGTCAACCCTCGCCCGGTGGCGACCAGCGCGGTCGGGTCTCCAGCCATGCCTGATTGGTTCTGCTGCCGAAGCGTCGAGATGGCGAGCAGGCTGACGACGCCGGCGGTGATGACGGCCGCCTCGAGCGTTCGGAGCCCGACGTAGCCCATGGCCACGCCTTCGTTCTCGTCCTTGAGCAGCGGGTACAGCGACACCGCGGTGCCGATGTTCGTGAACGCGACGAGCAGGTCGAGCAGGCAGCTCACCATCAGCGCGGGGTCGGGGCCCTGACCGACGATGTAGTTCGGGTCTTTCAACACCTGCTGACGGAGCGCGAGACCGCCGAACGATGCGAAGTCGCTCAAGAGAAATGAGATGCCGCCAGCCAGCGCGAGGTGCTTCTTTCGCATGCGCTCGTCGTTCGACGCGTCGTCGACGAGGTGGTGCTCGCCAGCCGCTTCGCTCGCCGAGGGTGACGACGGTGACGAGGTGTCGGTCACCGTGTCGGCGACCGGCAGGAGAATGGTCGACGGCGTGGTGTCGGGTTCGGCAGCTGCCGCGGTGCCCGCCAGCAGACACGACAGCAGAACGAGCGAGAACGGCAGAGGGCGGAGACGAGGGGTAGCCATGGTGGCGCCCTCAAACCATCGGCTCTGCCTGACGGCCGCTCCGCGCCAGCAGAATTCAGCTCCGCGGCAGCTACGGCTCCTCCTCCGCGCCTGGTCGAGGGCCGACCGAAGAGGGGCTCGTGTCGAATTCGCGACGAAACGCGGCCGCGAACTTGCTCGGGTTCGAGTACCCCACCCGCAGGGCGGCTTCGGTGACGTTCAGGTGCTCGTCGACAATCAGCCTTCGAGCCTCCTGCATTCGCAGCTGACGAAGATAGGCGAACAGCGAGGCCCCAAAGCGCGCCTTGAAGGCCACCCTCAGCCTCGTCTCACTGAACCCGACGGCGCTGGCCAGCTCGGCGTGCGTCGGGGTGTGCTCGAGCCGCTCGAAGAGGGAGCGCCGAAGCCGCTCGAGTCGCTCGACGTCGGTCGCGGTGAGCCTCGCCGGGAGTCCGCGCGCTCCGTCTTCGAGCTCGTCAGTCATCAACCCGAGCAGCTCGAGGCTCTTGGCTTGATGCCACAGGCGCCGCGACACGCCCTTGATGTCAGCGTTCGCAATCTCTTCGAGCCCACGAAAGAGCGCCGGCGTCATCGCGCGCGACACCGCGGGTGCAGGGCCATCGTGACCGAGCACCTGGCGCAAGGATGGCGGCGGCTCGGTGACGCCCAGCAGCTGGAGCAGGAGCGCGGGCCGCAACGACAAGGTCACGGCCTGGCCCACCTCGCTCCCGGTGGGCGCCACCTTGAAGGCTCCCACTTCGAAGGTGTTGCCGAGGCGCTCGTACCGAAGCTCACCGCACTCCACGCTCACCGCCGCGCCTTTGCTCACGACGAACTCGAGCTCGGCTGGTGGTTGCTCCACCGCGAACGAGAAGGCCGGTTCGAAGCGGCTCGTGCTCACGTCCATTCTGAGCCCGCCCGCGAAGGCGAAGTGGTTCGAGCGAGACCAGGAGTCGCCAATTCTGAACAGGTCGGCACGTTCGGAGCCGTCGGGGGAGACGTTCGACTCGATGCTGCCTGGGTCAACCAGCACGTTCGCGCGCGTGGCTCGCTCTGACATGACGTGAGTTTGGCACGTGTTCGACCACAGCACTCGGGAGTGTGAAACTGAACTCGAAGGCCGTGGTCGTCGCTCGTTCCCTCGTACAAGTCGGCCCAGAGCAGCTCGAGCAACGCTGGCACCGTGAAGCCACCCGGTGGTGCGAAGGCGGTGAATTGCCTCGTCGCCGCGAGCACCTCGACTGAAACGCCGAGCCGCTTGAGTGACGAACGCGCCTCACGTTGGTTCTGCTGCAGAAAGATGGCGCGACGTCTGGTCACCAGGCTGAACCCTTCATTCTCGAGGACCTGGAAGAGACCACGACGGTCGATCAGTTCGACGCCCTGGCTGCCTCGTTCGCGCACTTCACCAACAGTGTCGTCTTGGTATCAACCTGACCCAACGTTGTGGCCACTTGCGATGTTGTGCTGATGATTTGGTACGGGCCCCCACAGGCCTCTCGCGCGTCGGAGTAGCAGTTGTTCATCGAGTAGCATGAGACCAGGAGGTCGTCCGATCCATCCGGACCGACGATCTTCACGACCCGTTGAGCTGCGGTGCAGGCGGTTGCCACATTCAAGAGCATCATTGTCAGCAGAAGGACGGGACGATGGAGCATTGGCTGTTTCGCCTTGTTGAAGTTGGTGTCTCCCCAAGAGGACGAGCGCAGCGCGAACTCGTCTCAGGTCCGCCGCCCAGAAGGCCGTGAAGGCTGCGTGGAATCAGGCGGTTGGGCGGCCGTGAGACATCGGTCGCCTCGAGCCGTCTGTGGGCATGGCGACCTTTCCGACTTCTCTGCGCACGCTGGCTCTGCTGGTGTTGTCGCTGGGCCTCTCTGCCTGCGGCGTGGTGCGTGCGACCGAGTGTAGCCCAGCCAACTGCGGAGGCTGCTGCGACTCGAACGGCGCCTGCCTGGCGGGCGTGCTCTCGGAGTCGTGCGGTCTCGGTGGCGCGGCGTGCGTGCGTTGTGATGTGGCGTCGAGCTGCCTGCAGGGCGCGTGTCGTGCCAGCGGGTGCTTCGGCTGTCAGGGTGCGAACGGGTGTGTCGGTGGCTCCGACGCCGCGGCGTGCGGGAAGAACGGCCTCGCGTGTGACGTGTGTGGTGCTGGTGAGCGCTGCGTGAATGGCAGCTGTGTGATGAGCGCTTCAGGCGGCGGCTCGGCTGGAGGTGGAACGGCTGGCGGTGTCGCGAGCGCTGGAGGCACGGCGACGGCAGGCGGGTTCGTCTCGGGTGGCGGTGCGAGCGCAGGCGGCAACGCGATGGGCGGCGGGTCGGCTGGCGGCAGGGCGAGCGCCGGTGGTTCGACGGCAGGTGGCCTCGCTGGTGGGGTCGCCGGTGGCGCCGCGATTGGTGGCGGTGCAGCTGGTGGCGGTGCGATTGGTGGAGGCGCAGCTGGTGGAGGCGCAGCTGGTGGAGGCGCAGCTGGTGGAGGTTCGGCGGTCTGCGCGTCGGGAGATGCGTGTACTTCGGGGTTCACGAACGGCGGCTGCTGCTCGGGCTATCCCTTCTGTCGAGGCTCTCCTGGAGCTTCCGCGACGCGCTGCCGGGCCTCGTGCGGTGCCGACCAGGTCGCCTGCACTGCGTCGAGTGATTGCTGCGCGGGGCTCTCGTGTCTCGGCGGCGTCTGCAGCACGGGTCCACTCGGTGGCGGCGCAGCCGGCGGCGGGAGCGCGACCGGCGGCGGAGTGGCCGACCCCTGTGCAGCCAACACCGCGTGCGGCACGTGCACCGCGGCCAACAACTGCGGCTGGTGCAACGGGAGCTGCCGCACGGGGACGGCGACGGGCTCGAACGACGGCGCTTGCGCCGCGTCGACTGGCAGCTGGGTGTGGATTCCCGACGACTGCAGTGGCGGCACCTGCGCGGGACAAAGCTGCACCTCGTACACGCAATGCTGCAGCGGCATGAATTACTGCCGCGGCACGAGCGCCGGTGCGCCTGCGACCTGTCAGTCAACGCCCGGGCCCGCGGGTGTGCGCTGCACCACGCACAGCGACTGCGTCAGTCCACTGCTCTGCACCAATGGCGTGTGCACTGGGAGCAGTTCGTGCACGCCCACCAACGGCACCTGCAGCTCGCACGGCGACTGCTGCTCGGGAAACATCTGCTCGCTCGGTCGCTGCTCGGCCGGTTCGTGCGGCGGTGCGGGCAGCGGCTGCATCTTCGGAGACGAGTGCTGTGCGGGTTTGACCTGCAACGCGAACGGCCTGTGCCAGACAGCGCAGACGGGGTGCGGGCAGCTGTACGCAGCGTGCTCCGCGTCGTCGCCGTGCTGCACCTCGAGCGGTCTCGCCTGCATCTCGGGCCAGTGCCGCTACCCCACGTCGTGCCTTCCCTCGGGTGACAGCTGCACCTCGTCCACCCAGTGTTGTTCAGGGCTGTCGTGCAACGGCGGGGTCTGCTCGAGCGGGCCGGTGTGTCGCAGCTCGGGTCAGTCGTGTTCGACCACGTCGCCGTGCTGCAGCGGGCTCAGCTGCTCGAGCGGCGTCTGTGCGAGCGCGCCCGTCTGTCGCAGCTCGGGGCAGGCGTGTTCCTCGGCGTCGCCGTGCTGCAGCGGCCTCAGCTGCAACGCGGGCACCTGTGCGGCGCCATCGACGTGCCGGCTGAACGGAGATTCGTGCTCGAGCGCGAGTCCGTGCTGCAACGGGCTCTCGTGTCTGTCGGGCTTCTGTGGCGTCGCGCCGGCCTGCCTGTCATCGGGCGTTGCGTGCGGCAGTGCGACGACGCCGTGCTGCTCGAGTGCGCCCTTCTGTGTCGGCAGCTCGACGAGTACCACGCTGGCCTGCCGCACCACCTGCGCTGCGAACGGCGTGGCGGCCCGGAGCGCGTCGGAGTGCTGCTCAGGCCTGGTGCGCAGCTCGTCAGGCGTGTGCGTGCCGCCGTGCGTGGGAACCGGTGGTTCGTGCGGCGGTTCAACGAGCTGTTGCAGCGGCCTGACGTGCAACGCGTCGGGGACGTGCGCCGTGCCGCCCACGTGCAAGTCGGTCGGCACCACCTGCAGCGCGCGGTCGGAGTGCTGCTCGAACGCGCCCGTCTGCGGCTCTGACGCGAGCAACCAGCTTCAGCGTTGCCGCACCACCTGCGTGCCTCACCTCGGCGCTGCGTCGTCGACCGCTGACTGCTGCGCCGGGCTCTACCGGAACAGCCTCGGCTGGTGCGCGATGTGATGTCCGCCTCAGCGCGTCTCGGTCGGCACGCGCTGCGGCTGATTGGCGGGGCTCGAGAACACGTTCGCCACCGAGTCGAAGAACTTCGCGAGCGGCGCCCGGTCGTGACGGCCGAACGGCGTCATCAGCCACGTCGCGACGTACACCCAGAAGGCCAGCCCGCCCGTCACCGCGAGGCTCGCGATGAAGACGACGCGCATCACCGTCACGTCCCAGTTGAAGTGGTGCGCGAGCGCCGAGCACACGCCCCCGAGGACCTTGCCCGGCACATCGCGTGACAGCACGACGTCGCTCTGACGCTGCGTACACTTCGGGCAACGGCTCGCGTTGGCGTCGATGGCGGTGAAGCAGGCAGGGCAGGTCTTGGTGAGCGTGTCGGTCATGCCGGACAGAACGGCCCTGGCTCCACCCGATTGCAGGGCCTGCTAGAACCGGGTTCTCCGATGCGCTGGCTGCCGCTGCTGCTGATCATCTCGTGCTCGTTGACGCCGATTCCCGACGTCACCTCGAACTCCGTCGAGCCCTGTGACACGGCCCAGCGCGTGTGCCCGATCGCGTTCACCCTGAAGGCCGTCATGGAGCGTTCGGTCGAGCTGCGCGGCGACTTTCGTGACGCTGGCTGGAGCGACGGCGTGGCCATGGAGCGCGTCAACGACGCCTGGAGCGCGACGCTGCAGGTGCCGTGGGGCGCGACCGTTCAGTACAAGTACTTCATCGACGGCACCCGGTGGATTCTGGACCCCGCGAATACGCAGTCGGTGCCTGACGGTAAGGGCAACACCAACAGCGTCGTGCGCAACGTGACGTGTGCGAAGTGGGCCTGCACGACGGCGCAGTGATGAAGACCGACTGGGTGCGCGACGTGAGTGAGGCTGACCGCGCGCGCGTCGACGTCGACCCGTGGGAGGTGCGGCTCCAGACGGGCTATCACCCGCTCTACGACTACGAGCGCAGCGACACGGTGACGCACGCGGAGTGGCCAGGCAGCGCGCTCCGGGAGGCAACCGTGAAAGCGCTCGGCGCCGAAGCGGCCGCCGAAATCGACGCTACCGTCGTGAACGTGCACTCGGTTCCTTCACTCGAGAAGCGCCGCCTCGCCGACGCCACGCTCGCCGCCGCCTGGCGCGCGATTCCTTTCGAGCCGCTCACCTCGACGCCCGTTCACGGGCCTCGCATTCAATACGGCTCTTCCTTCGAGGTTGGCGGCGTTCGGGTGACCTGGGCTGCGGGCGCGAGGCCGATTGACGTCTGGGAGCACGTCGCCGCGTTTGCGCACGGCCCGCTGCGAGTCGGTACCGTCACGTTCGCTGCGTCTTCGGGCGCCGCGTTCGTGTTCGCGCGCGAACAGACGCTGCCCATCATTGCCAGCGCCGACGGGCGGCGACTCGACGCGTTCGACCTGCAGGCGCCCTCGCTCGGCATGACACCCGGCGCGTTCTCGACCGTGTTCATCAGCTCGGTCGCGATGGCGAACGACCAGCTCTTCCTGCGCTGTCACTCGCACGCGCACGCCCGTGGAGAAGCCTTCGCGGTGACGAGCGGGAACTGGTGGTCGCGCCTCGACCCCGAGCGCGGCATCGTCGGCCGGTCGGCGTGACCGTCACTCCAGCGACGAGCCGGGCAGCTTCAGCTCCGAGAGCTCCTGGCCCGGCGACAGCGCCGCGTAGTCACACGCCGCCTGCACCAACGCCTCGACGTCACGCTTCGGGTCGAGCTCGCTGCGCACGTACGTCGAGCGCTTCTTGCCCTCGAGCTGCGCGTTGCAGGGCCAGCTGCACAGGTGCAGACAGCGCGTCTCGTCGACCTTGAAGACTTCTTTGAGCCCGCTCGTTTTGCGCAGCTTGCGAACGCGCTCGTACAGCGCCTCGCCGCCATCACAGCCGGTGCAGATGGTGAGCGTGGGTCGAGGCATGACGTCAGTCGGCGCGCACGAGCAGGTGCACGGTGGCGACGGCGATGGGCGTGGTTGGGTCGTCTTGAAACGCGCGCGCCTGCACGGTGGCCACGCGCCGCCCGTGTTTGAGCACCTCGGCCACCGCGAAGGTGTCGACGGGTTTCCCCGAGCGCAGGTAGTCGATGGTGAGGGTGATGGTCTTCGGCAGCACGGCCGACTCGGCGCGGTAGAGCAGCTCGCACTGCGCGACCGCCTCGAGCAACGCGCCCAGTGTGCCCCCGTGCAGTGCGGGCAGCGTCGGGTTGCCCACGAGGTGCTCGCCGTACGCCATCGTCGCGGTGAGCCTGCCCTGCTTCACCGAGAGCCCGATGCCCATGAAGCGGAAGTAGGGCACCGTCTCGAGCACCGGCCTCCAGTCGCCTGACGCGCGCGCAGTGGAGATGAGCGTCTGAAGGGGCGTCGTCACGAAGAACCTCGGGTCGCCGTTTCCCGCTTCGGCGCGAGGGCGTCAACGGCTGATCAGCCCTCCCATCGCTGACACGTCGATGTCAGCCGGGCGCGTGCGTTTGTTGTCACCTCGTCAGGGTGGCCGGGGGCCAGCGCGCTCGAAGCCCCGTCTTCTCGAACGGTTGGAGCCCGGCATGTGCCTTGCGAATGGGGCGTTCGCATGAAGCGGTTGAACCCCGTCAACGCGAAGAAGGAGGTGCATGGAACGACCGCGGCCTGAGCTCCACCGCACCCACCACCGCAACGTGTCCCATGACCGGCCAGTCGCCTGTGATGCTGCCGCACCCGCTCCCGGTGTGGTGTCGTCGTCACGGGCAGGCGCGCTGCGAGGGTGACCCACGATGCGTCGACCTCGCGAGCCCGCTTTTCCTCTTTGATGGGTGCTCGCCCACCTGGTGTCGACGCGTCGTGGCTTTGATTTTCTCCGCCGGGCTCACGCGGCCTGACGATGCTGGAGCGCGGCCGCCAACCGCTTCTCCCACGCCTCTTGTCCCACCGCCGACATGGGCGCGCGCGAGATGAGCGAGGCCGTGTTGATGGCCAGCGCGATGACCGCCGAGCGCTGGAGGAAGAGAATCTCGGCGTACTTCTCTTTGTTCACCTTCACGAAGCGCTGCGACGCCGACGCGTAGGCAGGCTCGACGCTGCGCACGGCCGAGGCGTCGCGGAAGATGCGCAGCTTCGGCACCTCGTTGTGGAGCGCCTCGTAGAAGGGCACCTGCGGCGTCCAGAGGTCGTGGGTGATGAAGCCCTCGCTCACTGCCACCACGACGTCGGGCAACGGCCGGTAGAGCACCACGCGCCCGTTCTCGTTCTTCACCTCGAGCACCGCTTTGCCGAAGTTCATCGCGTCTCCCGCGCGCGAACGGTGCAAGACGCTCTCCATGGGAATGATCAGCGATTCCCACCCTCGCCCGGGTCGCGCGCCGAGTCGGCGTCTGCCCGTGAGTCGGCGAAGACATCGCTTCCACGCCCCCGCCACATCAGCGGAGCACCGCCAACCGGCTGAGGGTTCGTGGGAGGCGTGAGCGGGCGCAATGCCTGTCATTCGTTTTCGTTGCTGGAACATCAATTGCTGTACACGCAGCCATGACCCCTGTTCATTCGATTCCCGGGAAGCTGACCGTGCAGTTCGAGCCTTCGCTCAAGACCGTCGTCGACACGTGGACGAGCTACTTCGTCACGCTCGACGAGTTCAAAGACGCGGTGCTGGTGAAGGGCCTGGGCTATGGCCACCCGCGTGGCGTGCAGGCGTGGGTCGTCGACTCGTCCCGGGCGAAGGGCGCATTCTCTCCCGAGTGCCAGGCCTTCATCGCCTCCGACATCTTCCCGGCCT
Organism: Archangium sp.; assembly: GCA_016793585.1. The sequence continues at coordinate 14,667 of JAEUJR010000680.1, read as the reverse complement.
TCGCGAAGCAGGGCGTGAAGTACTTCATCACCATCAACGCCGAGAGCGCGGTGACGAAGATGACGGTGCGTGAGTACCAGTCGAAGGCAGGGCCGCACGGGCTCAAGCTGGTCGAGGTGAAGAACCTCGCCGATGCCTTCGAGTGGCTGCGTCGCGAGCTCGGCCTCAAGCGCGCGGCGTGAGCGTCACAGCCAGGGCGGGCGCGGCTGACCGGGCGCCGGCCGCCACGGCTCGGGCTGCGGCAGGGGCCGGCCAAGCGCGCGGCTCATCTCGTCACGGCGCTGCTTGAGCTCTTTGCGCAGCGGCGCGACGAAGGCCCCGCTGATGGTCTGCGAGTGCCCCTGCGCCGCACGCCGCGAGTGCCACTTCGACAAGGCGAGCCGTGACGCCGCTTCGACGAAGCGCCGCGCCGACGGCCCGCCCCAGGTGAACGTCGCCTTCCACCAGCTCCACACGCTCGTCACCAGCTCGAGCTCGGCCACCGTCATGTGGCCGGTGAGCACTTCGTCTTTGAGGTGCTCACCGATGATGCGGCCCTTGCGCCGAACGAGCACCACCACCATCACGAAGAAGCCCGTCACGAAGAGCAGCCACAACGGCAACATCACCAGCACGAGCATGCCCGAGGCGGTCGCGGCGGTGTTCCACACCGAGTGGAGGAAGACGGCGGTGCAGTAGCCACCGACGGGCGCGAAGAACTTCACCCAGCCCTTCGTCGTCTCGCGCGCGAGCCCGAAGCCCAGGCCAGTGAACGACGTGAAGAGCGGGTGAATCCACGGGGTCATCAGCCCGCGCATGAAGAAGGTGCCCATGAGCGCGCTCGCCTCTTTCGTCGAGCTCATGTCGGCCATGGCCGCGCGGCCGTAGTAGATGACGTTCTCGACGCCCGCGAAGCCCAGCGCGACGAAGGCCGCGTAGATGATGCCGTCGACGACGCCGTCGAACTCGCGCTTCAAGAAGTACGCGATGCCGAAGACGCCGAGGCCCTTGAAGAGCTCTTCGAAGATGGGCGCGCTCACGCACGCCGAGAGGAAGTTGCCCGCGTCGGGGCCCGCGATCTCGGTGCCGAACGCGCCGATGGCAGAGTTGATGACGGCCGAGAAGCCGCACGCGGCGATGGCGCCCCAGCCCAGCGCGCCGGCCAGCGTCCACACGGGCTCGGGGTCGAAGCGGTCGACGATCCACGGAATCCACACGTAGAGGAACAGCGCGGGCAGGGCGAGCAGCGCGCCGGTGAACATGCCGCCCAGCTCCATGCCCGGGTTGTCGCCGAAGAGCGCGGGCACGAAGAACGTCAGCAGCAACAGGCCGGCGCCGAACAGCATGCCGAGGCCGTAGAGAAGACAGCCCGCCGTGCGACGGCCGGAGTCGAGCGCGGCCGGGTTCACCGGCGCCGTTGGCTGAGGAGTCACGGCCGTCGACGCTACACCTGCCGGCTCGAATATCGAGGTCGTTCGAAGGTACACAGGCCGCATGACGCGACTGGTGGCAGCCATTCTGGGCCTGACGTTGTGCGCCTGCCCTGGCGCGATGGTGATCAGCGACGGCGGTGCGCCGGTGGCTGACGCGGGCGAGCCCATCGTCGTCACCGACCCGTTCGACGCCGGCTCGTGTCTGCCGCCCATCGTCGTCGACGCGGCGAAGGCCGACGCGGGCCATGCGTTTCTCTTCACGGGGCCGGTGGGTGGTCAGCTCGTGCCGCGGCTCGCCTTCGACAACCTCTGGCGGGTGTGGACGACGACTCCGCCGAGCGACGTGCCGGCGGCGATTCGGGAGCGGTACGGGTTCGTTCGAGCGCTCACGCCGAACGATGGCCTGCCGATGGGCTTTCGCGCCGACGGCTCGTACGTGCGGGTCGACTGTCTCGTCTGTCACGCAGGCGAAGTCGCAGGCGAGCCGGTGGTGGGCGCGGGCAACAACCGCGTCGACCTCGAGCTCTTCGTCGACGACCTGAAGTCGCTCGCGCGCTCGTTCGGCTTCACGCCGCCGAACCCTCCGGCGCTGCGCACGGGCGCGAAGGGCGTCTCTGACATCATCGGCATGACGCTGCAGCTCGGGTTGCGCACCATGCAGCCGCCGTTTCCGGTGAACACCGAGATTGGCTACCAGGACGCGCCTGCCTGGTGGACGTTGGCCGACAAGACGCGCGTGTACACCGACGGCAGCGGGCCCCAGGCGGCGCACCGCACGATGATGGCGACACAGCTCGCGTTCGGCACCACGCAGGGCGAGCTCGAGCGGCTCGAGCCCGAGTACATCGCGCTGCGCGAGTACCTGCTGACGTTGAAGGCGCCTGTGTGGCCATTCGCAGCGCCGGCGAGTGATGCGGTGGCTCGCGGTCGCGCGCTGTTTCGTCAGCAGTGCACCCTGTGTCACCGCGACGACCGCTGCGAACGGCAGGAATCGAACATCGTGCCGAAAGAGACGGTGGGCACCGACCCCGAGCGCAGCGTGAAGTACGGCGTGAACGAGGTCGCGCTCATCAACAACACGTGGTTCGGCGCGACTGACCAGCACCGGGCGAGCGGTGGCTACACGGCCCCGTCGTTGCGGGGCGTGTGGGCGAGCGCGCCGTATTTTCACAACGCGTCGGTGCCGACGGTCGAAGCGGTGCTCGACTCGACGAAGCGGCCGAAGTTCTTCCGCGTGCTGGGCACCTCGCGCGCCGACTACGACGAGCAGGCGGTGGGGCTCAAAGTCGAGGTGCTGACGGCGGCTCCCGTGAATCCATCACGTGGCGACCGTGCGGCCGTCTACGACACGACGAAGGTCGGCCTCGGCAACCAGGGGCACCTGTTCGGAGACGCGCTCACCCCGGCGCAGCGCGCTGATGTGCTCGCGTACCTGAAGACGCTGTGACGGGGAGCGCGAGCACGGTGCGACAGATTCGAAGTGGCGGCGTCTTCAAACGTCACCCGATTCTGGAGCCTCCATGTCGAAGTCTGGTCTGTCGATTGCAGTCGTTTGTCTGATGGTGGTTGCTTGCAAGAAGAACTCGCCCGAGCAGCTCGCGGCGCTCCAGTCGGCAGCTGACGCCTACTGCACCTGTGCCAGGAGCGCCCTGGCCGACACGCCCCGGGAGCGAGCCGCGATGGTGGCCGCGAGGGCGCGTTGTGAGGCGCTCAGCCCCGCACTCGATGCGGCGCGAGCGCAGCTGGCCGTGCCCGTCGGCCAAGACCCCGCGGCCCGCGCCATCACCGACCTTCAGAAGGCCTGCTACACGTCTCTGACGAACAGCATTCCGATGGGGAAGTAGTCGGCTCTCGAGCTCACCCCGAGAACAGCTCGTGCTCGAACATCGCGCCGGCCATCACGCGCATCGTGCGGGCGTCGGTCACCGTCAGGCGAAACACGATGTCGGTCTCTGCGCTGAGCCACACGGGGCCGACCTTCGCGCCCAGGCCCATGCTGATGCCGAAGAGGTGCTGTGGCATTGGCGCGACGAGTGACGAGAGCCCGTAGCTGAGCCCCATGTTGATGCGCAGCCACTCGAGGAAGGACATGCCCAGCGCCATGCTGCCGAAGCCGTCGGTGTGCGGGGCCGCGAAGTCGTGACGAACCTCGAAGGCGGGCATCAACGAGAAGCGCCCGCTCCCCTGCGTCAGGCGCGGAAGCGTGAACGCGAGGCCCACGCGCGCGCCCAGTGAGAAGCCACCACGGCCTCCGTTCGCGAGCGAGCGGTCACGGTCGACGACGGCTGCTCCGACGAGTGGCCCACCGAAGAGCCGCAGCGAGGAGGTCTCCTCGGGCTCGGCCGCCGCCAGCACGGTGCACACCAGGCTGATCAACAAAGGCGCCTCCCTTCGCGAGAACCGACTGAGAACACCACGACGGCTGGACTCGTTGAAGCGTTGCTCCCCTGCTCGTGCGGCGCGAGAGTGCTGCACCCATGACCGACCGGCCGAAAGTCAGCGCCGACCTCGCGAACGCCAACCGCATCGACCTCGAGGCTGAAGCCGACCTCGCTCGTTGCGGCGCGCTGAAGGACTACTGGTACGTCGCTTGTCTCTCGACCGAGCTCACCGCGAAGAAGCCGCTCTCGCGCACGCTCTTCGCCACGCCGCTGGTGCTCTTCCGTGACGCGAGTGGAAAACCCGCCGCGCTCTTCGACCGCTGCCTGCACCGCAACGCGCGCCTCTCGGCCGGAGACACCTTCGACGGCAAGCTCGGCTGCCCGTACCACGGCTGGGTCTACGACCAGACCGGTGCGTGCGTCGAGATTCCCTCGCTGGGGCCGTCACAACAGGGCGCGTTGCTCAGTGAAGACGGTCACGCCCGCGCGGGTCTGTGTCTGCGGCCGTGCGACGTCGGCACGGTGCGCTCCTTCCCCACGCTCGAGCAAGACGGCCTGGTCTTCATCTTCCTCGGAGACGACGTCTCGAAGGCGCGCAAGCCTCCGTTCCGTGTGCCGAAGTACGGCGAGCCCGACTGGACGACGTACTTCATGGTCACGCGCTTCCCGAACGGGGTGACGAACCTCGTCGAGAACTTCATGGACGTGCCGCACACGGTGTTCGTGCACAAGGGCTGGTTTCGCAATCGCAAACGCACGCAGGTGCCGGCGACGGTGCACCGCACGAACGGCAGCGTGCTCGTCACCTACGAGCAGGAGAACGACCAGCTCACCGGCGCCGGGTTTCTGATGAACCCGTCAGGCGAGCCGATGAAGCACACCGACAACTACTACGTGCCGAACGTCACGCGCGTCGACTACCTCTGGGGCGAGCGCAGCGGCTACGTCATCTCGAGCCAGGTGGCGCCCATCGGCCCGCTCGACAGCCTCGTCTACACGTCCATCTCGTACCGGCTGCCGTTCGACCTGCCGAAGAACCTCGGCGCGCGCGCGCTGCGACGCTTCATGAAGTGGTACACGACGCAGGTCATCGGGCAAGACGTCGACATCATGCGCGTGCAGCACGAAGGGCTGACGAGCGCTCCGGGCGGGCTCGACTTTCGCTCCACCGAGGCCGACCTGCTGCACGCCGACATCGAGGCGTACCGGGCTTGGCTGCGTGATGGCGGGCATGGTGAAGGGCCCGAAGACGCGAAGCGCCGCATCTCGTTCTGGATTTGAGGGCACGTGGACGGACAGCTGCAACCAGGCGTTCAGTTGCTCGGGAAGCTCCGCGTCGTGCGGCTGCTCGGGGCCGGTGGCCTGGGCGCGGTGTACGAGGTCGAGCACGAGCTGACGAAGCACCGCCGCGCGCTCAAGCTGCTGCACCCGAGGCACCGCGAGAACACCGAGGTCGTACAGCGCTTCTTGCGTGAAGCCTCGGCCGCCGGCCACATCGGAGACCCGCACATCGTCGAGACCTTCGACGCCGGCGAGCTGCCGACCGGAGAGCCGTTTCTGCTGATGGAGATGCTCGAGGGCCAACCGCTCTCGAGCCTGTTCCGCGACACGGGCCGGCTGCCCATCGCGCTCGCGTGCGACCTCGTCAGCCAGGCCGCCGAAGCCGTCGACGCGGCCCACCGCGCGGGCATCGTTCACCGCGACCTCAAACCCGACAACCTCTTCGTCACCCAGCGCGGGGGCAAGCCCTTCATCAAGGTGCTCGACTTCGGCATCTCGAAGTTCGACTCGCAGCGAACTGGCGCGCTGACGGTGACGTCGGCCGGCGCTGCCATGGGCACACCGCTCTACATGGCGCCCGAGCAGATGCGTGGTGCGCACGACGTCGACGCCCGTGCCGACGTCTACGCCCTCGGCGTGGTGCTCTACGAAGCGCTCACCGGTGGTGTGCCGTTCTACGCCGAGAACTTCGCCGAGCTCGCCGCGCTGGTGCTCGGTGGCAACGCGCCGTCGCTGCGCGAACGCCGCGCCGGAGTGCCGGTCGAGCTCGCCGAGGTGGTGCACCAGGCCCTGCGCGTCTCGCCTGCCGCGCGCCCTGCCACGGCGTCGGCGTTCGCGCTGCTGTTGCGCCCGTTCTGCGACTTCGTCGAGGTCGAGCCGCCGACTGCGCAGCCCTCGCTCGAGCCCATCATTCGGGAGCGCGCGACGCCCGGCCTCGCCCAGCAGTCCATCGCGGCGTCCGACCCTGCACTCGACTCGACGATTCCGCGAACGCCCGAGGCGCCGAAGCCCGACGCGCAGCCAACGCCCATCGTGTTGCAGAAGTCGCCGCCTGCGGCCGTGCCTGCGCCCGCGCCGCCCCGGTCGTCCACCATGGTGACGGCCTTCGTCGTCGCTGCGGCCGTCATCGTCGGCGGGCTCGTCGTTCGCTCCTTCGGCCCCTCTCGGGTGGGAACCGCCAGCGGCTTCGATGCCGGTGTCGCGCCCGTCGACGCAGGGGTCGTGATGGTGGAGCCGCTGCAGCCGCTCCCGGTCGTCGAAGACGCAGGCGTCGGCTTCGATGCAGGCGCGGCCTCCGAGACGACGGTCGACGCCGGCGTCGTCCAGGCCGGTACGAAACCGAAGCCGAAGCCGGTGAAGAAGAGAGACGCTGGCGGCGCGAGCGGCCTCAGCAACGACTTCGACGAGGGCACCTGATGCGCGGGGGAACGACGATGACGCGTTGGAGTCTGGCGTTGGTGCTTGGCTGGGCGCTCGCTGCGGGGGCCCAGCCCGAGACGAAGGAGGCCGAAGCGAAGCGGCGCTTCGAGCTCGCCGCCCGTCTCTATGCACAGGGCAACAAGGAGCAGGCCCTCGAGGAGTTCGAAAGGGTGCGCGCGCTCATGGAGCGGCCCGCCGTGCTGCTCAACCTCGTCATCGTGCACGCCGAGCTCGGCCACCCGCAGGCAGCCGTCACCACCGCCGACCAGCTGCTCGCGATGAAGACGACGCTCGACGAGAAGCGCCTCGAGCGGGTGCGCACCATTCGGGCCGAGCAACGCGCCAGGCTGGGCGAGGTGCGGCTCACGGCTCCGGTGGCGGGTGTCGAGGTGACGCTCGATGGCAAGCCGGTGGGCATCTCTCCGCTCGCGGGGCCGGTGTTGGCCATGGCGGGCAACCTCGTGCTCGCCGCGCGGGCCCCGAAGTTCGAGCCGCTCTACCAACAGCTCACCGTGCCCGCGGGAGGCGTCGTCGACGTCGCGCTCGAGCTGAAGCCGACGAACATGACCGCTGCCTCCGTGCGCGTGCGCTGCCCCGTGCCCGGTGCCGAGCTGTTCGTCGACGGCGTGCGCGTGGGCACGACACCCGAGGTGGTGAAGGTGTCGGTGCTGCCCGGCGCGCGCACCATCTCGGCGAGACGAGACGGCTACCGGAGTGCCGAAAAGAGCGTGTCGCTGCCAGAGGGTGGTGAGGTCGAGGTCGAGCTCGTGCCCGTCGTCGACGAGAGCGCCGGTTCGTTCGCAGAGCTGTCGGTGAAGGCCTCGGAGGACCAGGTGACGGCGACGGCCGATGGCCAGCGGTTGGGCCTCGTCGCCGCGAGCGCGTTCAGGCTGCCCCCCGGGCCGCACCTGCTCACGTTCGAGCGCGGCGGCTTCTACCCTGTGAAGCGCGCGCTCGCGTTGGCACCCAACGCTTCGGAGCACCTCGAGCTCGTCTTCGAGCCCACGCCCGAGCTGCGCGCCGAGCTCACCTCGTCGGTCGGTTGGCACCGCCTGCTGGGGTGGGTTGGCGTCGGCATCGGCGTCGCGGGAGCCGCGGGCAGCGCGGCGTACACGTTCGGCTACCTCGCCTCGACGCGCGCCACGGTGCTGGCCGAGTACAACGCGCTCAACGAGCAGGCCGACCGGAAAATGGGCTGCTTCCTCGACAGCGCCGGCTGTCAGGGCGCCATCATGAACGCGCAGGCGCAGCTTCGTCAGGTCGACTCGTTGTACGCCGTGGGCGTGGCCGGCTTCATCGTCTCGGGCCTCGCGCTCACCGGCGGGCTCATCGTGTTGTTCACCACGCCAGACCTCGGCCGGTACGACCGCCAGCCCTCGAACGGAGATTTTCTGCAGCAGCTCGGGTTGGCGCCACTGCCCGGCGGTGGGTTCGCCTTTGCTGCGTCGGGCCAGTTCTGAAGCGTCGCCGACGCTCGACGAGCTCAACGGCGTCACGGCGAAGTCGGTGCGCAGGTTGGTGCGCACGAAGCCCCCGAGTGAAAGACGCCATCTCGTAGCATGCAGCGCCTCAGGGGTGAGCGCGGCGCCGACGACGCAGACGAGACAGGTAGACCGGCGTGATGCCCAGGTACGAGGCGATGTGGCGCAGCTGCACCAGCTTCTCGACGTCGGGCACCTGCGCGAGGAGCGCGTCGTAGCGGTGGCCGGCGCTCATGGTGAGCAGCTCGAACTCGCGGTCGCTCTTGCGCACGTAGAGCCGCTCGGCGACGAGGCGTAGGGCGTGTTGCAGGTCGGGAGCGTGCGCTTCGACCTTTCGCAGCGCCTTCACGTCGAAGCAGCGAACGCGAGCGGGCACGAGCGCCTCGACGCGGGTGCGAGACGGGCGCTTCGCCAGGACGTCGGCCCACGCGCCCACGAAGTCTCCGGTGAAGCTGAAGCCGCGCGTGCGCTCTTCGCCGTGTTCGTCGACGTAGACCTCTCGCAGCGTGCCCTCGAGCACGAGGCCGGCGATGGTCACCTCGTCACCCACCTCGAGCAGCGAGTCACCTTCGGCGAGCGAGACGACGCGCGCGGTGGCTTCGAGGGCGGCGCGGGTCTTCGGCGTGAGGCCGGCGAGCACGGACGACGCGGGCGTGAGGAAGTGAGACGCCATCGCCTCGAACGTCGCATGAAACGCGGAGCGTGGAAGCACCAGCTCGACCGGGGCTCGAGCCGAGTGGAGGGACGAGGTGATACGTCGCGGCACATGACGACGGTCTCTCGGCGAACGGCGCTGGCGGGTGGAGTCGCGTTGGCGGCCTGTGGCCCAACGTCTGTCCTGGCTCCGCGGGTGAAGGTTCCAGGCGCGAGCTTCGGTGGCTCGCCGTTCTCGTTCGGCGTCGCGTCTGGCGACCCGCGCTCAGACGCCGTCGTGCTCTGGACAGCGCTCGAGCTCGACGACGCCCGTGCAGGAGAAGACGTCTCGGTCGGCTACGAGGTCGCAGCTGACGCCTTCTTCGAGCGCGTGCTGCGCTCGGGAGTCATCACGGCGCGGGTCGACGCCGGGCACACGGTGAAGGTCGACGTCACGGAGCTGCCCGCAGGCACACCGCTCTTCTACCGCTTCGTGGTGCCGGGGCAGGTGAGCACCATCGGCAAGACGAAGACGTTGCCTGCGCCGGGCGCCACGCCCGAACAGTTCCGCTTCGGCATCGGCTGCTGTCAGGACTTTCGCGACGGGCTCTTCACCGCGCACCGCCACGCGGCGGCCGAGAGCTTCGACGCGTTCTTCTTCCTCGGCGACTTCATCTACGAGAAGAACACTGCAGGCGTTCGACAGCACGACACACCCGAGCCGCTCGACCTCGCTGGCTATCGCGCACGCTACCGTCAGTACCGGAGAGACGCCGACCTGCAGGCCAGCCTCGCGTCGTGCCCGTGGGTGCTGACGTGGGACGACCACGAGGTGGTGAACGACTACGGAGGCCTCGAGACTCCGGCCGGCGTCGTGGCGGGTTTCTCCGAGCGTCGTGCCGCGGCCTATCGTGCGTACTCGGAGTGGACGCCGATTCGTGCAGCCCCTGCCGATGATTCGAGCCTGCTGCTGTATCGCGCGTTCAGCGTCGGCCAGTTGCTCGACGTCACGGTGCTCGACACGCGGCAGTACCGGTCGCGGCTCGTGTGTGGCGGGCGCTCTGGCCCTGCATGTTCCGACCGAGGGCGTGACGATGACAGCATTCTCGGCGCGGCCCAGCGTGAGTGGTTGTTCGAGCGGCTGCGCGCGTCGACGGCGAGCTGGAACGTGATGGCGCAGCAGGTGGTGTTCTCTGACTTCGACATCGCGAACGGCGCGTTCCTCAATCACGACCAGTGGGACGGCTACCCTGCCGAGCGCAATCGGGTGCTCGACGTGCTCGACGCGCTGCCGTCACGCAACACGGTGCTGCTCACCGGAGACATTCACCTCGGAGCGCTGAGCCGGGTGTTGCGAAAGGGCACGAGCCGGGCGTCGGCGGTGGAGATCGTCACCAACTCCATCAGCAGTGGCGGCTCGAAGGGCTCGGGAAACGGCGCCGTCATCGAAGGGCTCGTCGGCAGCGTGCCGGGGTTCATGTACGCCTACGAGGGCGCGCGCGGCTACACGGCCTGCACGGTGACGCCGCAGTCGTGGCAGGTCGACTTCCGCGTCGTCGATCAAATCGACTCACCGGGCGGCGCGCTCAGCACCCATGCCTCGTTCGACCTTCAGCGAGACTTGCTGGTGCGGAGGCGCTGATCACCGCGCCGTCAGCTCCGAAGCCTCGAGTGCTCGAGGGGCGACAGAATTGGCGTCGTTCGTGTCATGTGACCCACCTCGAGCGCTTTGTCTGGCTGCACTCGAAGCGTCGGAGCGCGACGACCTTCACCCGCGCGCCCAGGAGCCGTCGCTCAGGGCCGCTTGCCGCAGTCGTACCAGGCCAGCACGCGCGCCTTCTCGGCGGCGGTCAACGTGGTCGGGAACTGCGGCATGTTTCCGCTCGAGATTCGCGACCGCGAGCTGCTGGTGATGGAGCCCACCGTCGTGAACTCCCCCGTGTGGTGATGGCAGCTGGCGCACTTCGTCGCGAAGAAGCTCCGCGCGAAGTTCGCGAAGGTGTCGGTGTTCGACGCGCACGCGTTCGCGGCGCCGCCGCCCGTGCCCGACGTTCCTCCGCCAGTGCCTGCCGAGCCGCCGCCCGTGCCCGCCGTTCCCCCACCGGTGCCGGCGCTGCCACCGCCCGTGCTGCCGCTGCAGACGCCAGAGGTCGGGAAGCAGTTCTTGCCGACGACGGTGGTGCCGCTGCGCACGTTCACGCACGACGACCCCGACGGGCATGCCTGGCCTGCGGAGCAGTCGATGCCGCAGTTCCCGGTCGCGCCCGAGCCGAGACAGAAGTTGGCCGGCGCACCACACTGGCCCGCCGCCGTGCAGGGGCGGCAGTACGGAGCGCTCGCTGAGCCGCCGCCCGCGCTCGCTGAGCCGCCGCCCGCGCTCGCTGAGCCGCCGCCCGCGCTCGTCCCACCTCCGACGTTCGCGTTGCCACCACCGGCGCTGACGCCGCCTGCCGCTCCACCACCACCGGCGAGACCGCCGCCCGCATTCCCGCCCGCCGCGCCGCCACCGGTGCCTGCGCTCCCACCCCCGGTGCCCATGGCGCAGCCGTTGCCCACCGGTGTTCCCGACGCGAGCCACGCATCGAACGCCGTGAGCGCCGTGTTCGCCACCGGGTCCTCCGGCGCAGGCGGCATCGCGGCCACCATCTGATGCATGCGCGTCGACGAGCGCTGCGCGACGGTCACTGCCGGGTCGATGCGCGACGGCGCCAACAGATCGCTGCGCGTCATCAGTCGCACGTTCGCGCCGTTCTTCAGCACCGCGCCGTGACAGCTCGAGCATGAGTCGGCCAGCAGCGTCTCGACCTCGCACGGCAGCCCCTCGGCGATGGCGACGCCGCCACCCGCGCCCGTCGACGGAGAGCCGCCACCTGAGTTCATCGCCGGCATCGAGCTGACGCACGCGCCGCGAACCGCGTCACAGACGAGCGGCGGAGCACACGCGCCTGGACAGGAACTCGTCGGCGCCGTCACGCCACACGACGCTGCGAACGACACCGCTGCTGCGAGAAAGACGACCTTCATCCCATGCTGAAGCGACACGCGTGACTCCCAACCCGGCCGGAGCGCGCACTCAGCAAGAACGAGTCCCACGGCTGATCAGAGGCACCCTGACCCGTGCCAGCCCCTGCGAGGCAGACATGCATCGTCCACCGTGTCGTTCGGGAACGGCCGCGCTGTCAGACGACGTGACACGCGCTCATGGGAGGCGCGAGAGGAAGGCCCTCGCCTCGGGGACAAACGCCTCGGGCGTCTCGAGGAACGGCGCGTGGCCTGCCTCGAACTGAACGACCTTCACGTGGGGAATCGCTTCGACGGCCTCGCGGTTGCGGCTCCATTGAATGAGCTCGTCCTTCGCGGCCCACGCGACGAACACCGGCATCGAGAGCGTCTTCGCCTTCGCGCGCAGGTCGGCCTCGGGCTGCGCGAAGCTGTGCCACGCCTGCTCGAGAATCGGCGCCGACTCCCAGGCCGCGTCGACGATGAGCGCCTTGCGGCCCTTCGCCGCGTCGGTGACGAGAATGCCGTCGTAGTACTTCGTGAACCACGGCTTGAATGACGCGACGCCTTCGACACCGTCGTGAAAGTGCGCTTCGAGATTGCCGATGAAGAGCCTCGCGATGAAGCCGCCGGGGTCGAGACCGCCCGGGTTCGCGATGATGAGGCCCCGCACCTCACTCGGGTGGCGTGACGCGTACTCGATGGCCACCGCACCGCCGATGGAGTTGCCGAGCAGCACGAGCTTTGTCACGCCCAATTGCTGTACGACGCCCTCGAGCAACGTCGTGTACCGAACAGCGCTCGCCGGCTGCACGTCGTCGCCCGACGCGCCCTGGCCCGGCCAGTCGAGGGTGATGACGCGAAAGTCGTTCGAGAACGCCGCGACGACCGCCGCGAAGTCACCACCACCGTGCCCGATGGCGTGCAGACACAGCAGCACGGGCTTGTTCGAGTCTGGCGCCGAGTCGTGCAGCGCGAGGCTGACACCGTCGACGACCACCACGCGCCTCGGCTCCGACGACGCGAGCGCGAACCGGCGGGGTGGGGTGGTGCGGCGCTCCGTCTCGGGGAGCCGCGTGGTGGCACAGGACAGCAGGGGAAGCATCACGAGCAGTCGTCGCATGCCGCCTTCGTGGCAGAGCGCGCACTGAAACGAATGAACCTGGGTTCAGCGCCGTAGAGCGCTGCCCATGTTCGTGCTCTCGTTCGCGCCATGACTCAGGACTTCGCGACGACCGCCGAGGTGGAGCAACTGCGCAGGGAGCTCGCCGACATGAAGCGACAGAGCCGCCGTCGGCGTGTCGCGATGCTCATGGGCCTGCTGGTCATCGGCGCCACCTGGGCCGCGTCTGCACTCGGTGCCGTCGAGGTCGGGTGTGCGCAGTCGTTGCCGCTCGGCCTCTTCTGCTTCCGCTCCGACGAGCCGGCGTACGCAGGCCAGGTGAACGGCAACTTCAAGGCGCTCGCCGACGAAATCGCCGCGGCCGAGGTGAGACAGCAGAACCTGCTCTCGGGCCAGCTCGCCGCGACGACGGCGCGCCTCGCCGCGCTCGAGCTGCAGGTGAACGGAGACGGCGGCGTCATCGCCGGCACCACGCAACGCACCGGCCTCGTCGGGCGTGAGCGGGTGCTCTCGGGCTCCGTCATCGGAGGCAACGTGAGCTCGCCCGGAATCTGCGGGCAGAGCCATGCCGGCGCGTGCAGCGTCACCTTCCCCGCGGGCTACTTCTCGACGACGCCACGGTGCGTGGCCATGGCGCGCGTGCCCGACACCACGGGCTACAGCGAGAACGTGGTGATGACCGTCGTGAGCGCGAGCGGCATCTCGTTCTGGGAGGGCCAGTACGTCGCGGGCTCCAACCTCGTGTTCGATTGGATTTGCGTCGGGAGCTGACGAGATGAACGCGAAGGAGGCGAACCGGAAGCTCGCGAAGCCTCCGTACGGCGACCGCGTCATTCCCATTCTGAAGGCGCTGCCGCCGGGCACCAACCCGCGCTTCGCCGCTGCTGCGACGCTCGACCTCTTCTCTGCCATTCCGTGGAAGCTGTGCCGCTTCGCGCAGACGTTGCCCGATGAAGTGGTTCAGCTCGTGCTGCCGAAGCTCGACGACGAGCACGCCGAAGCGCCGTTCCTTCAGGCGCTCGTGAAGGCCGACGACCTGAAGCAGACCTGGGTGCGCGCGCTCGAAGGCGTGGCCGCGCTCAACACGACGTACGCGTGGGGCTCGAAGAAGCACGTCGAGAAGCTGCGCTCGTTGGCGAAGCAACATGACTTTCTCGAGGCCGTGCAGCTGGCCGTTGTCGCCACGAAGGAGCCGCGGGAAGACTTCCTCGGCGTGCTCGCGCTGGATGGCTCGGAGGCGTCGGTCGATGCGTTGATGCCGCACTTCGTCGCCGCGATGCAGGCGGGAGACGACGGCCTCGACCAGTTGGCGAAGCTGAAGAAGTACGCCGCTGACACGAAGGCGATGCGCGCGCTCGTCTCGCAAGCCGAGGCTGCCCGCTCGAAGCGCAACACCACCTCGGGTGCGCTCGCGTTCGCGCAGTCGTTGGGCCTCGGTGAGCTGAAGTCCTTCGGGTGGGGCCAGTTCGTTCGCGTCGCCGATGCCAGGAAGCGGGAGGTCGAGCTCAGCATCGACGTCGACAGCAAGAGCGGCCCGTGGTTCTCGGTGCACGTCGCGCGCGCGACCGAGAAGCCGAAGTACCGGCTCGAGGTCACCGCGTTCAACTCGAGCCGCAAGGCCGAACGTGACGAACTGAAGTTGGGTCGTTGCGAGCCACACGAGCTCCCCGCCTTCGTCGCGCGCGTGCAGAAGAAGCTCGGCGTGAACTGGAAGCTCGCGAAGACGACGCCGTTCACCAACGTGAAGGGTGACAAGGCGAAGCGGCTGACCGCATGGCTCTCGAGCGGGTGAGCACCTTCGTCGAGCCGAGCCCGGGTGACTATGCAGCGCTGCGTGAGGTCATCGCGCTCGAAGACGCCGAGTCGTCGAGACCGAAGCAGCCGTGAGGTGCAATCACCCGACGAGCGTGCGCCACGCCTCGAAGACGCGGGTGAGG
>JAEUJR010000640.1 GCA_016793585.1 Archangium sp. | reverse complement strand
CGCGGCAGGTCGACCTCGACGGTCTCGCGCACGATGAAGTTCGCCGTCACCATGAAGATGATGAGCAGCACGAGCACGATGTCGACGAGCGGCGTGACGTTGATGCCGGTGATTTCGCCGTCGTCGTCCTGTTGAGCGCCGCCAGCCATTTACTTGCCCGCCACAGACGTCGAGCGCAGGTGACCGACCAGCGCGTGACCGAGCGCCGAGGAACGCGACACCGTCGTCTTCAGCGTGCGCTGCAGCACGTTGTAGCCAACGACGGCGGGAATCGCGACGAAGAGGCCGACGGCGGTGGCGACGAGCGCTTCAGAGATGCCGCTCATGACCGTCGACTGCACCTCGGCGCCCTTCGCTCCCGTCGCGCCGAGATCGTTGAACGCCTTGATGATGCCGAGCACCGTGCCGAACAGGCCGATGAAGGGCGTGTTCGAGCCGAGCGTGCCGAGGAACGAGAGGAACCGCTCGTAGCGCGGGCGTTCGCGGGCCAGCGTCGAGTTGATGAGCTCTTCGACCGAGTCGGGGCCCTTCGACGACCACTCGATGCCCTCGAGGAGCACCGCGGCCTCCATGCCCTTCTGCGTGCCGACCGCCGCCTTCACGCCGTCGAGGTCGCCCTTCGCGAGCTTCTGCATCACGAGGTCGGTGTTCGAGAGCCGGTGCGTGAAGAAATAGAGCGTGCGCTCGAGCATCACGGCCACCGAGAGCACCGAGAGAATCGCGAGCAG
Source organism: Archangium sp. (assembly GCA_016793585.1). The sequence goes on along the minus strand of JAEUJR010000640.1, from coordinate 1,136 downwards.
CCACAGCACCCACTCGGCGTCACCGGTGAAGGTGGCGAGCAGCTTCTTGGTGAGCCAGCCGCCCTTTTCGGGGGCCATCATCTGTCCGACGATCAGCAGCGAAGTCATGGATTTGTCAGGTTTCCGCCCCCGGCTTGAAGGGCGGGGGGATCAATCGTTGGCGGGGTGTGCAAAGTCAACGAAAACGCACGTCGGTTGCAACTGGCCCTCGTCAGGGAAACCAGTCGCGTGAAATGGCGAAGTACCCCAGCCGCAAGAAGCCGAAGCCGAAGAACGCGGCGAAGAGCACCCGAAAGACACGCGAGAACCAGGGCTCGAGACGATCGAGGCTGCGCTCCATTTCGTTCACGCGGGCTTGAGGCAGAAACGCCGTCACGCCGAGCACGAGGAAGAACGGCCAGAGGAAGACGACGAAGGGGTTGGCGCCGAGCGCGAGCAGGAACTCGCCTTGCGAGAGCATCGAGAGGCCGCGACTGACGCCGCAGCCGGGGCACGGCAAGCCAGTCGTCGCGTGGAGCGGGCACAGGTCGGGGCCGAGGCCCAGCATCGGCATGAAGAACGTCGCGACGAAGGCTGCGAAGACGACCCGCCGCGACCACGGGCTGATCAGCCCTTTGAGCCACGCGCGAGGCCGATTTTCAGGCGCGACAGCGGTTTCTTGCACCTGACCTCTGCCAGCGGGTTCAACCACCCAGTTTGCGCTTCCGGGATTCACCCGGGCAGCACTAGCCTTGCTTTCGCAGCAATCTCAACCAGTCGTCGGAGGGGTACCACACATGGCAATGATTCTCCTGGCTCTCTCGGGCCTGCTCAGCCTCGTCAACCTGGCGTCGCTGATCGTCTTCCTGATTCAGCTCTACAAGGCCAAGGGAGCCGGCCACGCGGTCGCAGGGTTCTGCTGCGGCCTCTACACCCTCATCTGGGGCTGGCAGAACGCCGACGCCCTCGACGCGGCGAACCCGCCGATGGTGCTCAAGTACAAGCAGTGGATCATGCTGTGGACGGGCGCGATCCTCGGCAACATCGTGCTGAACATCGCCGGCCAGGCGATGGCCCGCATGTAATCAGCCTCACGGCTGCTTGAAGAACGAAGGCCCCGACACCATTTCAGTGCCGGGGCCTTTCTCTTTCGAAAG
>JAEUJR010000638.1 GCA_016793585.1 Archangium sp. | reverse complement strand
TCTTCACCTGGCTGGGAGACGATCGCGAGCGCGTCACCATCGCCGAGGCGGCCACGCGCCTGTCGGGACGGGTCGATGGCTGAAGAGAAGCTCGGCCGTTACCGGCTGCTGTCGCTCATCGCCACCGGCGGCATGGGTGAGGTGTTCCTCGCGCGGCAGGAAGGGCCAGCGGGTTTCTCGAAGACCGTCGTCATCAAGCGCATCTTGCGGCACCTCGCGCGCGATCAGGGCTTCATCGATCTCTTCTTGAACGAGGCGCAGCTCGCGGCGCAGCTGCAGCACCCGTCGATCACCCAGGTGTTCGGCCTCGAGCGTGAAGGCGACACCTGGTTCATCGCCATGGAGTACGTGCCGGGCAAGAGCCTGCGCGCGCTCATCGACACCTGCCGCGAGAAGAAGCTCGTCGTGCCGCCGCCCATCGCCGTGCGGCTCATCTCTCAGGTGCTGCAGGGCCTCGAGTTCGCGCACGAGCTCAAGGACGAACGAGGCCGCGCGCTGGGCATTCTCCACCGCGACGTCAGCCCCGAGAACGTGCTCGTCGCCTCGTCGGGTATGGCGAAGCTGGTCGACTTCGGCATCGCGCGCGCGATGCGTGGCGCCGAGACGCGGGTGGGGCGGCCGAAGGGCAAGCTCGCGTACATGGCCCCCGAGCTGATGGTCTCGGGCGCGACCATCGATCGCCGCGCCGACGTCTATGGCGCCGGCGTGCTGTTGCACGAGCTGCTGATGCTCGAGCGGCCGCCGCTCGGCGCGATTCGTGACGACGGCACGCCCGAGCCGCTCGTCTACGCCGCGCCGCCGTCGTTGCCCGAGCCGCTGCAGGCCGCGTTGGTCAAGGCGCTCGCCCTCGACGCGAAAGACCGCTGGAGCAGCGCCCACGCGATGAGCGAGGCGCTCGAGAGCTGGCTCACCAGCTCGGGCCACACGGTGCTCGCCGCCGACATCGCCGCGTTCCTCACCACGGTGCACGGCGCCGCGCAGCCCGCGCCGGTCTCGCTCGGTGACGACGTGGGGAACACCGGCCAGCAGGCCGTCTATTCGGGCACCGCGCCGCTGCCGTCGAGTCGCGTGCAGGGCACCGCGCCGTTGGTGAGCGCCCCGGCCGAGCTGCCGAGGGCGCGCACCGAGCCGTTGCTGCGTGCCGTCACGGGGCCCATCGTCGTGGTGCCTGCGCCGCAGCCCGAGCCCTCACGCACGGGGCTGTGGATTCTGCTCGCCGGCATCGGCACCGCCGTCGTGTTCCTCACCATCACCATCGTCGCCATCATCGGCTCTCAGCGGCCGCGCGTCGTCGAGCCCGCGCCGACCGAGGTGCCGGTGGCCGAGGCAAAGCCGACCGATCAGGTGATGCCCGAGCTCGTGCTCGAAGCGCCGGTGCCGCCGGTCGCCGCCGCCGCCGATGCAGGTGAGCCCGAGGTGGTGAAGGTGAACCGCCCGCCAGTGAAGAAGCCGCCGCCGAAGAAGGCGAAGACGGGCCGGGTGACGGTGCGCGTGAACCCGTGGGCCGAGGTCTACCTCTCGAACCGCAAGCTCGGCGTGACGCCCTTCGACCCCGTCGAAGTGCCGGCCGGGAGCGCGACCTTCACCCTCAAGAACTCGCAGCTCGGCGTGACGCGCAAGGTGACGGTGAAGGTGCCGCCGGGTGGCAGCGTCGTGTTGCGCGCCGACCTGTTCAAGTGAACGCCCGACGACGGCGCGTCGCTCACACCACGAGCTCGAAGCGCCCCGCCGAGACCGTTCGCCCGTTGGCCTGAACCTCGACCTCATGGGCGCCGGCATAGAGGCGGCGGATCGAGCGATGCGCCATCTGGAACCGGCGGCTGATCGTCTGCGAGCTGCCGGCTTCGAGATCGAGCCGTGCGATCCTGAACTTCTTCGTCGAGGTGCCCGTGGGCCTGACGAAGTGCACCACCGCCTCGACCACCACGTGCGTGAGCTCGTCTCCGCGGTTCTTCACGGTGGCCTCGACGGTGATCGACTCGCCCACCTTCAGCTTCGCCGGCGACACCGCGCCACGAACGGAGAGCGCCGCTCCAGAGGCGCCCAACAGCGAGAGCGCTTCTTCGTTGCCAGCCTTCACCAGCGTTCGCAGGCCATGCTCGACGAGGCGCCGCCGCTCCTTCGAGGCGCGCACGAGCCAGCGCTTCGCCGTCTGGAGCACCACCGAGGGGTGATCCTTCGAGAGATCGTTCAGGTGATTGGCGACCGAGCGCCGCACGTACTCCTCGTCGTCGTCTTTGAGCGCTTCGAGCAGCGGCAGGGTGAGGCTCGGGTCGGCCTGCAACGCGGGCAGGCGCTCGGCCCAGGGCAGGCGTGGGCGCGACCCTTCAGAGACGAGCCGCCGCACGTGCGGGTTCTCGTCCTTCGTCCACGCCGCGAGCGTCTTCAGGGTCTTCGCCGGCGCGCTGAGAATGAGCGACCGAATCGAGAACTCGGCGGTGAAGCGCTTCGTCAACTCGTAGTTCGCCTCGAGCGCGGTCTCGACGTCGCGCGGCCCGACCTCGTGCAGCCAGGTCGACAGCGGCAGGTGCCGAAACACCTCGCTGCCATAGCCCTCGGTGACGGTGAGGGGCGCGCCGAGCGCCGCGATCGCGATGCGCATCGCCTTCGTCACGTCGGCTGGGAGGGCGGCCCCGAGCGCCTTCGCGATGTGGCGGGCCCGGTCTTTGAGTTCGAGCGCGTCGAGGCCGGCGGTCGATTGTCGAATGAACTGCTTCGTCGGGAAGTCGGGCCAGGCGTGCGCGAAGTCGAAGGCGATCTGCTTCACCCGCGCAGGGTTCAGGAGGTTCTTGAAGGGCTCGGCCATGAAGACCGAATAGCACTGGTCAAACGTTCAGCGAACGTCTTCGTCTTCTTTCCCGTCGCGACGTTTGGTGCCGCCGTCGGGCAGCACCACGACCTTCGACGGCTGCGTGGGAGCGGGGACCTGAATCGAGGCAGTGGCGAGGGGCAGGGCGAGGAGCAGCATGTGGCCTCAGACGCTGCCACGGTTTGGGCATTCACGCCCGCGACACGCCGCCGCAGTTCCAGCCCGGCGGAAATGGGCTGCGGTGTAGGGTGTGGGCGCATGTCGCGTTGGGCCGTCCTCGTGGTGTCGCAGCAGCGGGTGGCTCCGGTGGATCTGCCGATCGGCCGGCCGCTCATCGTCGGCCGCGCTCGGGGCTCGGGGCTCGAGCTCAAAGACCCTCGCGTCGACGAGCGGCACCTCTCGTTGCGCATCGTGAACGATCGACCGCTGCTCGACCCGCTCGGTGGCACCTCTGGCGTGCTGGTGAACGACGTGCCCTGCGAAGCGCCAGTGGAGCTCTCGGCAGGTGACGAGATCTCCCTGGGAGACAGCAAGCTGGTGGTGATGACGCTCGGGGTCGAGGTGGCTCCCGTGCTGCGGCTGGCGAACGAAGACGAGCTCAGCGCGCGGCTCGACGAAGAGGTGCGGCGAACCGCGGGCCTTCGCCCGCTCGGCTTCGTGCTCGTCTCGACGGCAGGGCTCAACGTCGCGGCGCGGCAAGCACTCACGAGGCGCGTCGTCGATGCGGTCGCGGCCACCGGCGCCATCGCCTCGTGGGGTGAGGTGGCCGACGATCTCATCGGTGGCGTGGTGCCCGAGCTGGCGGCGGGGGCGTTGCGCGACCTGCTCGCCTCGATTCCCGTCGTCGCTGGCCCACGCGCGAGCACGGCCTCGGTGCTGGCGCCCGAAGACGGCATGTCGGGCGATGCGCTCATGGAGGCCGCCTTCTGCCGATTGCTGCAGATTCCGACCACCGTCGACGAGCCGACCGTCGCAGACCCGTCGATGGTGCGCGTCTCGGCGCTGCTCGACGAGCTCGGCGATCGTTCGGTGCCGCTGGTGCTCGTCGGGCCTCCCGGCTCGGGGCGCGCCACGTTCGCGAGGTCGCTGTTCCGCGCGCGCGGGCTCGAGCCGGTGCTCGTGACCGCCCAGCCGCTGCCCGAGGGGCGTGCTGCGGCGCTGCTGGCGCGCGACGTCGATCGCTGGAGCACCGAAGCGCTGGAGGCCCTGCTCGAAGCCGGGCGCGACAAGCGGCGCCTCGTCGTGTTGACCGCCACGAGCCGGGCGCGCTTCGACCCGGCGAACACCAACGTCATCGAGCTGCCCGCGCTCGCCGATCGCCCACTCGACGTTCTCGCCATCGCCGATGCGTTCCTTCGTGAAGCCCGCGCCGCGCTGAACCGGCCGAGGCTGGCCCTGGGCTCCGACGCGAAGCGGCTGTTGTCGGCCTATGCGTGGCCGGGCCAGGTGCGCGAGCTGCGAACGGTGATGCTGCGGGCGGCTCGGGCGGCGGTGCGCGACGAGGTGGGCAGTGACGCGCTGCCGACCCGGCTCTCGCTCGCGGGGCCGAAGTCGAACCTGCGCGGGGCGCTGAAAGAGGCCGAGCGCGATCTGCTGCTCGAGGCGCTCGCCCGAACGCGGTGGAACGTCACGGCCGCTGCGAGCCGGTTGGGCCTGCCGCGGCGCACCGTCGTGTACCGCATGGCGCGCCTGGGGCTTCGCCGGCCGACCCGGCATCGCTGAACGAAGCTTGCGTCAGCGCGGCTTGGGACGCAGAGAGAGCCCATGGCGACCTCGATGCTCGAACTCTTCCGCGTGCTCTCGTCTTTCGCGCCCGCGCGCGTCGATCTGAAAGACGCTCCGTGGGAGCCGTACGTCGACTGGGCCATCGCA
>JAEUJR010000613.1 GCA_016793585.1 Archangium sp. | reverse complement strand
CCTTCACGAGCCGGAACACGTCGATCGCGGTGCCGTCATCTTTCAGGAAGTAGCCGTGCGCCGAGTTGCCGTTGAAGTCGACGACCGAGTTCCCCAACACGCTGCCCTGCTGAAAGGCCATCATCGGGTGCATGGCGTTGCTGAGGGCTCCCGACTGCCCGGCCGTGCCGCTCACCACGTAGAGCGTGCCTGTCGTTCGCGTCGGCTTCGTGTAGCTCGAGCGATCGTTCTGAACGATCGCGTTGCCCTTCAGCAGGTACGTGCGTTCGTACACGTGACTGTGGCCCGCGAACACGATGTCGACGCCAGCCGCTTCGAGCGCCGGCAGCACGTTCGACTGCACCGAGGCGCTGTCAGTGTGCGTACCGCCCGTGTACGGCGGCACGTGAAAGGCGACGATCTTCCACGTGGCGGTGCTGGCAGCGAGATCGGCGGTCGCCCACTGCAGCTGCGCCGAGTTCGCCGAGAAGCTGTTCACGTGCGTGTCGAGCACGACGAAGTGCGCGTTGGCGTAGTCGAACGAATAGTAGAGCTCGCTCGAGATCGCGTTGTTCGCCGGCGTGTGAAACGCGTCGAGCCACGGGCCGCCGGTCGGGTCGAACGCGACGTCGTGGTTGCCGACCACCGGCCACACCACCATGCGGCGCGTGAGCTCGGCGTAGGGCGCGAAGAACTTCGGGTCGTAGTCCTGCGGCTCTCCGGCCGGGTAGATGATGTCTCCGAGGATCAACGAGAGCGCCGCGTCGTTGAGCTCGGTCGCCATGCGATTCGCGACGCGAAGCTGGCCCGCCGTGCCCGTGCCCGAGTCGCCCCACGCGAAGAGCCTGAAGGCCTCGATGGAGCCTGGCGGCGGGTGCGTGCGAAACCGAAACGACGGCCCGCTCGCGAGCGTCGTGGTACCCAGCTCGACCGCGTACGAATACCGCGTCGCCGGCAGGAGCCCCGTGAGCCGCAACACGTGCTCGGTCGTCGCCTGCGAGTCTGTCACCGACTGAGTCAGCGCCTGGCCCGCGAGGCCGTACCGAACACGACCGATGCCCGCGGTGCTGGTGCGGAAGACAATGGTGATGCCCGTCGGGCTGGCGAGCTGCAGGTAGGGGCCACGCGTCAGGGTCTGCGCGAGCGACGAGCCCGAGAACGAAAGCACGGCGAAGAGGAGCCAGCGCACCGGTCGCACCCTGACATTCCCCACACCGACGCAGAAGATCCCATGACGCCGTGACGCGCGCGGGTTTCACCGAGTAAACCGCCCGGCCAATGAGACCCCTGCTCTGTGCGCTCGTCGTGTCGCTCTGCGCGTGCCCTCCGCCTCCCGTGGAGCTCGACGCCGGCACACCAAACAACGGCGGCGGCAGCGCAGGTGGAACGATCGTCACGGCGGGAGGCACGGCCAGCGCGGGCGGAGCGAGCGGTGGCGGAACCGTCGTCGACGGAGGCAACGAGGTGGACGCCGGGGTTCTGAAAGGGCCGTTCGATGCGGGCGTGGCTCCTCCCGGGCCCGTGCGCGGAGAGCTCACCTATTGGCAGCTCGATCTGCCCGTCGGCATCATTCCGAAAACCGGCGAAGCCGGCGTGCTGGTTGGCCCTGACGGAACGATCGTCGTGATCGACGTCGGCAACTCGAACCACGACGACGAGGTGCGCGCAGCGGTTCGCGAGCTGAACACACAGTGGCTCACGCCAGCGCGCGGCTACCCCCGAACGCGCGCGCCACTCGAGATCGACTGGATGATCCTCTCGCACTTCCACGCCGATCACATCGGAGCGTTCGAGGCGTTGGTCACGACCGATCCGCTCACCATCACCGGCGGCGTCGTGCATCGCGGCTTCGTCGACGTTGGCGGCGGTACCAACGCGAGCGACTTCACTGCGATGTGCAACAAGCTCCGTGGACCGCTCGCGGCGAAGAACGTCTCGCTCTGCACCGCCGCGCCCGAATCGGCTTGCACGATCTCGACACGCGCTCAGGCGACTGGCTGCCCGGGGCTGCTGCGCGGCGATCTCTCCCGCGCCGACGACGACGCGGCGATGGAGCCATCGTTCATCTCGCTCGGCGATGGCGCACGGCTCGAGCTGCTCGGCGCGAACGGGTACGCGGTGCAGGGGCGCTCGGTCATGGCCGGCCCCACGTTCGGCGTCACCGACACCAACGAAGAGAACGGGCGCTCGGTGGTCGGCCTCGTTCGCCACGGCGCGTTCCGCTTTCTCTTCGCGGGCGATCTCAGCGGCTCTGGTGCCTCGACCGAGCCCGACGTGGAGTCGTTCATCATCTCGAGCAACGCCGCGACGCTGGGCGCTCTCGGAGTCGACGTCGCGCACGCGAACCACCACGCCCGCAAGACGAGCAGCAACATGAACTGGGTTCAGGCCGCCGCCCCGGTGGATGGAAAGGCCCGCAACGTGATCGCCGGCATCAACACCGCGTACGTGAATTCACCGCATCAGGAGACGCTCGACGCGTGGCTGACCGGCAACCGACTGGGTGATGGGCGGTTCGTGGTGACGAAGCGGGCGCCGGCGGCGGGCACCAGTCCCCTGCTCGTCGACGTGAATGGGCGCCTCGTGTTCCAGACCGTGCAGGGCGGCGATGGCTACTGGCTGCAGGCGCGCGCGTTTCCCTCGGTGCGACGCTAACCGAGGATCTCCCAGCCGAGCCGGCCCCACGCCACCAGCAGCCCCGTCGCGCTGAGGCCGCTCACCGACGCTGCGACCAACTGCACCGGAGGGCCCGCGAGGACGAAGGCGTCGATGCGGAACGCACGGCACCAGTACGGCACGACGTTCAGCCAGCCGCCCACCACGAGCAGCCAGGCCACCCACGGCTGCGCGGCGCCTGGCCACTGCGTCATCACCAACACCGCGCCCCACTGCATGAAGGCCAGCATCAACCAGTCGAGGTGCACCGAGAGCAGCGCCTTCTGATCGAAGTGCGGCGCGAGCCGCTTCGCCCAGGGTTGTCGGGGAACCAGCATGGCGAAGCCGAGCAGGCACGAGACGAGCACCTGAAGCGCGGCGTTTCCGGTGAGCAGCCGAAGCGGTTCGTTCATGCGCGCGATGTCGCATCGCGGCCGGGCGCGGCGCTTGTAGATTCCTGTCGTGGGCGCACTGCTGGTGTTGGACTCGGGTCGGGCGTTGTTCGTGAGCGAGCTCGGAGCGCTCACGCCACATCAAGCGGCCGCCGATGCGCTGCTGGTGGGGCTCGAAGGTGCGTTCACCATCGAGCGCGACGGTCAGCGCGAGACGACCGAGGTCTGCGTCGTGCCCGCGAGAACCGAACACGCGCTCGACTTTCACGGGCGGCGCATGGCGTGTCTGTACTTCGAGCCGGGCACCCGCGCGCCACGCATGCTGGAGCTGAACGAGCTGCGAACGAGGCTCGACGTCGTCGTGCGCGACGCGAGCGAGTCGGCCTGGAGCGCGTTGCTCGAAGACACCGGCTTCGAAGCGTGTGCTCCCGTCGATCCCCGAGCAGCCCAGGTGGCTCGCGCGCTCGCCCGGTCGCCAGACGAGAACGTACCCGCCGAGTCGCTCGCGCAGCAGGTTGGCCTGTCGGGGTCGCGGCTCGAGCACCTCTTCACCCGCAGCTACGGAGTGCCGCTGCGAGCCTGGCGCGGTTGGTGGCGAATGCGGCTGGCGGCCGAACGACTACTCGAGGGCCGAACGCTCACCGAGGCGGCCCACGCCGCCGGGTTTCACGACTCGGCGCACTTCAGCAACACGTTCCGGCAGACGTTCGGCCTGCCGCCGTCGCTGGTGTTCGGGCGAGAGCTCGAGGGGCGGCTCATCGGGCCCCTGACGTGATCAATCGGCGGGCAGCAACAACACCAGCTTTCGCCCATTGCCTGCGGCGTCTCGGGCCAGCTTGACCAGCAGCTCGGGGCTCAGCGTCGGCTCGACGCGCACGTGCACCTCGTCGCGCAGATCGGACTCGTCGACCATGGGCATCGCCTCGAACGCCTTGCCGTCGACCACGAGCGTGTCGCCCTTCACGCTGCCGACCTCGCAGTGCTGCTCGCAGGGCGCGTCGGTGGTGAGCAGCCCGACGGGAACCGCGCTCCAGCGCACCTGCAGCAGGGGCGCGAGCCCTCCGATCTCTCCCGCGACCTTGAGCGGCGTGCCTTCGTGTTCGCCCGTGAGCACGACGCCGCTCGCGTTGGCCGCTCTCGCCGCGGCGATGAACTGCCAGAGGGCTGCGGCGCTGGCCTTCGCGGTGATGCCCACCGGGAGCTCGACCGGCGCCTTCTCGTCGTAGGCGGAGTCACGACGCCTGCGAACCTGAGACGCGGTCTCGTCGAGCAACGCGTCTGCGTCGATGGCGCGATCTTCTTCGCAGTCACGAACCTCGGCGCCCTTGAGGCACCACTGCGGCTCCCGGCCCGCGTAGCCCTTGAAGTCGACCAGGCCGTAGCTGGGCGAGATGGCTCCGAGCTCGGAGGTTTTCTGGTTGGCGAACGCCCTGGCGCCCGCGTGCGCTCCGAGCCCGACGAGGCCTCCGAAGCCGAGCAGCGGCAACAGCACCGCGAGTCGCGGAGCCTCCTTCAGAGACACCGCACCCGCCGCGACGATCACCGCCAGCAACACGAGCAGACCGAGGAACGGAAGGTTGAAGCGCGAGAGTTCGTCGCTGCCCATCTCGAGAATGCGGCCGCGATCGATCGGGTTCACGTGCGCCACCGCCTTGAAGAGCCCCATCAGATCCGAGAGCCGCATCAGTGACGTGGCCGAGAGCATCGCGAGCACGAGGAAGGTGCCGCCCGAGAACGCGAGCAGTTTTCTCGCGACGCCCGTCTGAACGACGACGCCGAACAGACAGCCCAGCGCCAGGCTCGCGAGCAGACCCGCCGCACCCGCCATGCCGAACGCGCTCGTGGTGAGCGACTCTGCCGTCGCCCCCGCCATGATCGTCGCACGATCTGCCGGCGACGCGTGCACCACCGCCGCCGCAGCGCCCGACATGCCGTTCATGAAGCCGAGCGCGCCGACCGCGGTGATCAGCGCTCCGAGCGGTGCGTTCGCGAGCACGGCGGCCGAGCCACGCTGAACGCCGAAGAACATGAGCGCGGCGCTCACCATCGCGACGACGCCGCCCGTGAGCACCACCGCGTACATGAACCAGCCGCCCTCGGCCCACGCCTGC
>JAEUJR010000610.1 GCA_016793585.1 Archangium sp. | reverse complement strand
CCTCACCGATCTCGCCACCCTCGACAAGCTCGAGCGCGACTTCGGGTCGAAGGGCTTCAAGCAGGTGCTGGTGGGAATGGATCTCGACGGGCGGCGAATGCTCGAGCCGTTCGCCGACGAGTACAAACTCCGGTACCCGCTGCTGGTCGGAGACGATCGCCTGCGCAGTGGGCAGACGCCGTTCGGGCCGATTCGAGAGCTGCCGGCGCGGGTGTTGTTCGATCGAACGGGCCAGGTGATCGCGGCGTACAGCGGAATCGTCGCGCCCTCGGAGCTCGAGCGCAAAGTGCGCGAAGCGGTCGAGGCGAAGTGAGCCCAGCGAGTGAGGCGGCCAGGCTTCATCGGCCGCGGCGAGCGAGCGAATGAGCCCGGGAGACGTCGTCTGGCTCGCGGTCGACGCGCCGGACATCTCGCACCCGCACGTGGTGATCGCGGTAACCGAGTCGACGGCGCTCGTGGCGATGGTCACCTCGAACCTGCACCGGGCCAAAGCGCCGGGGAACGTGATGCTGGAAGCAGGTGAAGGCGGCTTGCCGAGGCAGAGCGTGATCCTCGCGCACGCGATCACCGTTCCACTCTCGCAGCTGGGCGTTCGGCTCGGAACGCTCTCCATCGAACGACTGCACGAGCTCGAGACCGGCCTGCGCTTCGTCGAGTCCTTGCGGCGCTGAATCGCCTCGACTGGGCGTGGTACGCGAGAGCGCGTGGCCTGCTGAAACACGACGACCCGGCCGCCGCGAGGGAGACCGGGTCGAGGTGACGACGCTCGGCTGAGAATCAGGCCGTCGGCGTGGTGGTCGGCGCCGGCGCCTCGGTCGAGGGCGTCACGGGACCAGTCGCGGTCGCGGCATCGGCAGCCGGAGCGTCGAGGTTGGTGGCCTCGGCCGCCTCGAGCTTCGCCATCGCCTCTTCAGACGCCTTGTCCTCGGCGTTGTGCTTCTCGCGCATGGTCTGGTCGCTGGCCGCGAGCTCTTCAGCAGACAGGGTGACCTTCTCGGCCTTGGTGCCCGTCTTCTTCTCGAGGTCAGAGATGGCGCGCTTGAGCAGATCGCTCTCGAGCAGCGTGCGGTTCAAGCGAATCTCGACGGCGCGGAACTTGTCGCGGGCGAGCTTGCCTTCTTCGTACACGCGGCGGGCTTCACGCTTCTCGCGCTCGATGCGGGCCTTCACGTTGCGCAGCTCGGCGGCGAGCTCGATGGCCTTCTTCTTGTCCTGCGCCGACTGCTGCTCGAGGCGGTTCATCTTCTCTTTCTCGGCCTCGGACAGCTCGCGAATCACGCGCTGCACGGGCGCAGGCGGCTCACGCTTCTCTTCGGCCTTCGCCTCGACCGCCTCGGCGGGCTTCGGCTCCGCGCGCTTCTTGCCGCGCAGATCTGCCTCGTTCTTCAGGCGCTGCACCTCGGCGAGGGCGTTCGAGAGCTCCTGGCGGGTCGACTCGAGCTGAATCGAGGCCTGGCGCTCGACCTCGGCGCGGGCCTTGACCAGATCGTCTCCGGCCTTCTCGGTCTCTCGCTGATCGAAGAGCTTCTTCTTCGCGGCCTTCAGCTCGTCCTTCAGCTCGGCCTGCGCCTTCTTCACCTCGTCGAGCTCCTTCTTCTTCTTGTCGAGCTCGCTCTCGAGCTTGTTCGCACGGGCGGCGCTGTCGTCGTCACGGCGATCGCTGCGGGGCGCGGCCTCGTTGGAGCTCGACTTCGCGGGAGCGGCCTTCGCTCCGAAGAAGCCCATGTTGAAGGCCAGGCTGGCGATCAGCGCGATGGCCAGGAGGACGGTGATGACGATCAATGACATTCGTATTTCCTCGACGGGTACTGGGTGGGACAGCGGGTGGGCCATTAGCTGTCACCACGGCTCGCCTGCAAGCCCCGCGGTCAGTCCTCCCCGAGCGAAGGGGCGTGGAGCAGCACCTTTTCACCGCCGCGCACCGTGAAGGTCGAGGTGCGGCCCGCGGCGGTGACGCCTGCGAGCACCTCGCCCCGTTCTCCGACGCCACAGAGCCGGAAGTGCGTCGCGCTCTCCATGAGGTTGTGCTGGACCTCGTCCATCAGGTGGCCGAGGGAGCGGGTGTCGGGCCGCGGCTCGAAGCGGGTCTCCCGGCCGGTCGCATCGTCGATGGTGAGCACCGTGCCCGGTGGCAGGCCTCTGGCGCGGGCGACGACGTCGTCGATGGCGTCGAGCTCGGCGTCGGTCGGGTCGATGCGCAGCGGGCTCACCAGCTGATCGATGAGGAGCGGCTCTTCGTCACCGATGAGCAGCACGACGAACGCCGTCTGCCGATCGCCGAGATCGACCAGCAGGCCCTGTTGGCCGTCGTGCTCGCCGACGCGGAGCAGCGCCCAGGTGCGTGGGAGCCGCTCCTTGAGGTGCTGGGCGGTCGGCGTTCGTGGCGCCACCTCTGCGTCGGGCAGGGCGATCACGTGCTCGGGGTGAACGCGGTCGGTGCCGAACATCAACAGCAGCGGCACCATCGTCGGCGGGTCGCCCGTCATCAGCTCCCGGCCGACCGTTCGGCACAGCTCGAGTTGATGGCGCTCATCACCAGTCAGCGGACGCGATCGTTCGACCCAGCGAGGCATGACGCAGCGTGGATCTCCGATCGCCTCCGCACAAGCGCGACGTCGGGTGTATCGTTCGCGCCGTGCCACGACTCGGAAGCCTGCTGTTGGAGGAGAAGCTGATCACCCAGGCGCAGCTCGAGGAGGGGCTCGAGACGCAGGTCGTCTACGGGGGCCGCCTCGGCACCAACCTCGTCGAGCTCGGCTTCGTGAAGGAACCCGACCTCGCCCGCGTGTTGGGTCGCCAGCACAACATTCCCTTCGCGTCGGGCGAGATGGTGCCCGACCCCGCGGCGCTCGCGGTGACCGAGCTGGCCTTCTACGACGACAAAGATGTGATGCCGATGCGCGTCGACGCGACGAAGCTGACGCTGGCGATCATGCACCCGAAGCAGCAGCTCGAGGCCATCGACGCGCTGGGCTTCAAGTCGGGCAAGCGCGTGGTTCAGGTGGTGATCCCCGAGTTCCGCATGACGCAGCTGTTGCGGAAGTACGCGAAGGCGTTTCGGCCGATGCGGCCGATCGACATGAACACCCTGCGGCCCACCAAGGCCCAGAACGCGGGCGACCCCAAGCTGGCGGCGGTCGACGATCTCATCAACGAGGGCGACTTCGCGTCGCTCTACGCGCAGGCCTCGGCGGTGGAAGAAGAGGTGCTCGAGGGCGCGGTGATCGAGGACGAAGTGCCGGTGATCGGAGGAGAGATCATCGAGGCGCCGACCGAGCAGCTGCCAGCGCTCGTGAAGCCGCCTCCTCCGTTGGTGGTGCCCAAGCCCGAGCTGCCTGCCGTCAGCTTCGCCGAAGCGCAGAAGCTGCTGCAGGCCAGCCAGGACCGAGATGACATCGCACGCACGGTGCTGCGGTTCGCGAAGGGCAAGTTCAAGCGGGCGCTGTTGCTCTCGGTTCGCGGCGATCTCGTCACCGGCTGGCAGGGCCTGGGGAAGGGCGTCACCCAACAGGGGGTGCAGCGCATCGGCTTGTCGTTGAAGGAGGCCAACTCGGTGAAGATGGTGCGCGATCTGCGCAGCCACTTCATCGGGCCCATGAAGCGCACGCCGGGCATGGAGGTCTTCTACAAGATGCTCGGCGGCGGCTACCCGACGACGGCCGTGATGATGCCGCTGCTCGTGCGCGGCAAGCCCGTGCACATTCTCTACGTCGACAACGGGCCCGACCAGATGACGCCCCCCGACATCGGAGAGCTGCTGATCGTGAGCCAGGGCGTGTCGCGCAGCTACGACACCCTCATCAAGGCTCGTCAGGCAGCGCGCGCAGGGTGAAGTTCGGGTCGACGTCCTGGCCCGCGCTCGACGTGATCCGCACAGGGGCTGCACTCGCGCCGCTTCGCCTCGAGCCTCCCTGGTCAGAGGCCCTGCATGTCGGCCCGGCCTGTTTGAGCACCCTGGGCCTTCGTTCATTCCCCATGGAGGAGCGGCCTCCGCCGTGGCCCATGGCGCTCCGCGCGCCGGCACCCGAGAAGGCGGTGGTGTTGTGGGCGGGCTCGGGCGCATGGTCGCGCTTTCACCTCTGGTGGGTCTGCAGCACGTTCTCGAAATCGAAACGAATCGCGGTCGTGCCCATGCAGGACCGCAGCTCTCGCATGGAGTGGCTCGCCTACGCTTTCACCGCCGACGAGGTGATCCAACGAGCGTCGCGGCTGCGAGAACTCCCGATGGGGCTGCGCATCGCGCTCGCTCGGAACTGGTCTCGCTGGTGGGCCGGCGAGATTCCCAGACAGATTCCTTTCCGCGGGTGGCCAACGCGAGATGGCTGGTTGGGGCGGGTGCCAGTCGGCTTGAGCGACTTCTGGCCGAGGCTGGGCCGTGGCCGATTCTGCTCGAGCACGTTCGACCGGCGCATTCTCCAGGCGATTCCAACGAAGAGGAGCGCCACCACGCAGCAGGTCCTGCTGGCGGCACTGCGTCGGCACCCGCACGCGATGCTCTGGGGCGATTGGCTGTTCGACGAACGTCTTCAGACCTGGGGCCGCTGGACCGCGATCAGGGCCGTCGAGCAGCAAAACGTCACGGAACACGACGGCCACCCGTATCGGCGCTACATGTACCGCCTGACGGACGAAGGCAGGTCGTTGCTGCGTCGGGGGAGCGACTCTCTCGAGCAACTGCCTCCTCTCGAGGTCGGCGGCTTTGGGCCGTACGGAACGGCTTCATCACGCAGGTGGCGCCCGTGATGGGCGCAGGAAAGAGATGGCGATGAGTACCTGGGGCAATGGGCTGTGGGACAACGAAGCGACGCTCGACGTGGTGGGCGGCCTGGTGAAGATCTCTCCGGCGAAGGAGACGATGCCGTTGCTTGCTTCGTGGGGCCTGCGGTTGTGGTTCGGCCAGGCCGACGCCAAGGCGTTCGCGAAGGGCATCGAGCGCAAGTCTGCCGAGCTCATCAAGCTGCCCAAGCCGCTCTTCCAGGAGCTCGTCGGCCTGGCGCAGCGCCCCACCGAGTACGCGCGCCGCAACAGCCGCCCCGCCGAACACACCGCCATTCTCGGCTCCACCTGCGATGGCTACTTCATCGCGCCGCTCTTCGAGCTGCCCGAGGTGAAGGCCGTCATCGAGAACCGCGCCGAAGAGCTCGCGGTCATTCTCGACAAGTTCTTCGCGGGCAGCCCGAAGCCCGAGGCGCTCTACAAGAACAAGCTGGCGGCGCTGGGCGTGCTGCTCTCGTTCACGCGCATCGGCATCTTCACGAACCCGGCTCGCGCCGACGCGTGGCTGGCCGGCTTCGACCGCATGATGGAGGGGGCCGAAGACGAGTTCTTCAAGGCCTTCGCTCCCCGCGTGCGGCCGCTCTTCACGCTCATCAAGGCCAAGCGGTAAGTCAGCTGACCGTCACGGCGCCGTCGGGGGCGCATGGGCTTCCCCTCGTTCCCCCGAATCGGCACCCAGCAGGGCGGTTCGTCGACACGCGGGCCGTTGCTCGCGACCGAGAAGGTGCACGGCGCTCAGCTCGTCATCGAGGCGGGCAGGGCGGTGCGGTTTGGAAAGCGCAAGGCCTGGCTCGCCGACGCCGAGCCGTTCTTCGGCTGGCAGCTCTTGCGCGCGGCACTCACCGAGTCGGCGTCGATGATTCGTTCGTCGCTGGGGGAAGACGCGATTCTCTACGGAGAGCTCTTCGGCGGCGCCTACCCGCACCCCGACGTCGCCCCGGTGCCCGGCCTGCAGGCCGTGCAGACCGGCGTCTGGTACTCGCCGCACCTGCACTGGGCGCTCTTCGACGTTCGCGTGGGTGACTCGTTTCTCGCGCACGACGCGGTCGATCGGCTCGCGGCCGAAGCCAACGTCATGCGAGTCCCCTTCGTCGCGAAGGGCACCGTCGCCGAGCTGGAGTCGTTGCCCACGCGGGCGCCGACTCGAATCCCCTCGGCGCTCGGGCTGCCCCCGCTCGCCGACAACTTCGCCGAGGGGCTCGTCATCAAGCCGCTGGCCGCCCGCGCGGTGACCGACGCGGCACCCCTGAAGCGGAAGATCGCCGAGTTCAGCGAGGGCCGCTTCGACGAGTCCGCCGCGTTTCACGACGTGGGCGCGCTCGGGCTCGAGGCGCTGTGGGCTCACGCGCAGCGCTGCTTCACGCCCGGCCGCCTCGCGAGCGCGCGCTCGAAGGTGGGCACCGACGCCGCCGCGGTTCGGGAGGAGATCGTCTTCGACGTGCTGCTCGATCTCGCGCTGGCGTTTCCCCACAGCTTCGCCCGGCTCGGGGCCCAGGAAGACGCCCTCAAGGCCCGGCTGACGGCAACAGCCGACGCTGCAGCTCGAGGCGATACGCGGTGAGGCGCTCGCGCTCGGTGGTGCGCTCGGGGCCCTCGACGAACAGGTACTCGAGCAGCGAGCCGATGATGGCGACGAGCCCCACGCCTGCGGCGACCAGCACGGGCACTCCGAGTGCGACCGCGAGCTTGTCGGTCGGGCCGACGCTGCCTCCGCTCGAGAGCAGCAGGCCGACGGCGAGCCCGGGGATCATGCCCACCGCGAGGAAGACGCCGCCGCGTTCGCCCGCCTTCGAGAAGACCTGACCTGCAGGTACTGGCTGCACCTTCACCAGCGCCTCATCGACCCGCTTGAGCTCGGCCGTCAGGGCCTGGGGTTCGGCGCGCGCGAGCTGCTCGTTCGACAGGGGCGCCGCGAGCAGCGCTTTGATGAGCAACGCCGCGATCATTCGAGCTCGACGTTGAAGTTCACCCGCTGGCCTTCGAAGAGCGTGAACGTCTCGGTCCACTGCGCCTGGCCGACCTTCACGAGAATGCGGTGGAAGCCCTCGTAGATCTGCAGCTCACCCGGGAGCGGCGCCACGCCCTGCTTCTTGCCGTCGATGAAGATCGTCGCACCGGCAGGAGCCGTGACCGCCACGGCGCCCTTCGTGAAGGTGTACGTCTGCGAGATCGGCTGATCGCCTTGAACGGTGATCGACCGCGCGGAGTTGATCAGCAGGTCTTTGTTCTCGAGCTTGAGCTTGTGTTGGCCCATGGCGAGCTGGCCGGTCCACGGGGTTCTTCCGACGACGGCGCCGTCGATCGACAGCTCGACGTTCGGGTTCGCGTCGATGGTGATCGAGAGCTCGGCGGGCAGGGCAGGCCCAGCGTCGACCGGTGCCACAGGGGCCGCGGCGCCCGCGTCGATGGGCTCGACCCCGGCGTCGTCACCCGCATCGAGGGCTGCGGCCGGCGCGGCAGCCCCGGCATCGACCTCGACGGTTCGCACGGGCGTGGGGTCGGCGTCGACGATGGGATCCTGGCGAGCGGGCTCGAACGGGGCGTTGGCGCGCGACCAGGCGAAGTAGCCGCTCGCGGCGATCACGATCACGAGCAGGAAGATCACCCAGGGGGTCGACGAGCTCTCTCGCTTCGGCTCGTCGTCGTCGTCGGGCTCGATGGGCGGCGGCGCTTGCGGCGGCCTGGCGGGCGCAGGCGGAGGCTTCGGCTTCGCGACGGGCTGTGCGGCATACGCGCCAGACGGCGGAGGCGGCGGAGGCGGAATGGCGCGCACCGGCTCCGAGATCGGGTCGATCGGCTCGTAGGGGCCCGAGGCGTGAACCACGGGCTGCGGCCCCGAGACGGGCACCTGCACGATGGGGATCTGCTTCGTGTCGCGCTTCGCCCA
>JAEUJR010000582.1 GCA_016793585.1 Archangium sp. | reverse complement strand
CGCGCAGCAGGGCCTCGACGCCATGCTCCCCGTCGAGCCGAAGGCCCGCGCGAAGCTGGCCGAGCAGCACGAGCTCAAGCGCCTGCTCAACTGGAAGGAGCCCCAGCTCTCGACGAACGCCGCTCCCGACCACCTGCCGGCGGGCGGCTCTGCCCAGACCGACGCCATCAACGACGTGCTCGCGCAGCTGGCGTTCGATCTCGACGAGAATCAGCAGCGCGCGCTCGAACTGGCGGCCGGCTGTGCGCGCTTCTTCGACATCGAAGACTCGCTCTCGGAGGAGCTGGTCGAGGCCGAGCTGAAGGCGACCCGGCCGGTGCAGCGCCGGGTGCCGTACCCGACGCAGGTGATGACGTACGAGTTCACCAACAGCCTCGATCAGGTGCACAACTTCGTCGTCAGCCAGCCCGGCAGCATCGTGCTCGATCTCGCCGCCGGCCGGCAGGTGCTGCGCCAGTACCTCGAAGAGGAGCCGCCGCCGAAGCCGAAGCGCGTGATGAAGACGGCCGTGCGTGTGTACGTGCTCGACGCTTCGGGCTCGATGCATGGCGCCCGCGCGCGGTTTCGTGACGCCATTCTCATCGCCGAGCTCAACGCCATTCGTGTGAAGGCGAAGCAGGGCGTGCCGTTCGACCCGCTCTACTTCTCGTTCTTCAACGACACGCCGTCGCGGCTCGCGCGGGTCGACTCGGGTCAGGAGGCGACGCGGCAGATCGAAGCGCTCTTCCGCACCTCTCCCGCCGAGGGCCAGACCGACATCACGCTCGCGCTGATGTCGGCGTTCGACTCCATTCGCCTGGCGCAGGGCCGCGACCCCTACCTCGCGCGCGCCACCGTGGTGCTGGTCACCGATGGCGAAGACGGCGTCGACCTCGAGCTCATTCGCAAGACACGCAAGCCATTCGAGGGCCTCGAGTTCGCGCTCTCGTTCATCTCGCTCGGTGAAGAGAACCCCGATCTCAAGTCGCTCATCATCGAGCAACGTGAAAAAGGCAGCCGGGCCTTCTACCACCACCTCTCCGATCAGGAGATCAAGCTCGCCCGCACCGACTTCGACTCGGCGTGGAGAACGTTGCTGCCTGCCGACGTCACGCCCGGCCCCGAAGCGCTCGAGCAGCTGCTGCCGCACCTCGAGGCCCTCGAAGCGCTCGCGTCTGGCCGGCCGGTGAAGCAGCCGCAGCGCCTCGACGGCCAGTTCGACACGTTCTTCCCTGCGAACCCGCCCGTCACGAAGGCGGCGCTCTCGGCGCAGCGCCTCGCTGACATTCTCGACGCGGTCGCCGAGGCCGCGTCGCTCGCCTCGATGGACTCCCGCGCGAGTGAAGCCGTCGCGCTCGTCACGCACCTGCTGTCGGTCTACGGCGTGCCCACGCAGAAGTACCTCGAGGCCATCGGCGGCGACCTGCCTGCCCTGATGGCGGCGCGCAAACGGGTACGCCTGATCTGCCGCCCCTTCGCGTAGAGTCACCAGCGGTGTTCGGATTCTTCAAGAAGAAGGCCGCGAAGGCCGCCGTCTCGGACGACCCGCTCGCCACGTTCGACAGC
>JAEUJR010000571.1 GCA_016793585.1 Archangium sp. | reverse complement strand
ACAGGTTCTTGTCGAGGCGCAGAATGCCCTTGCCCTCTTCGCTCTTGGGCTTGCTGAAGAGCAGCATCAGCTTGTCGTCGGCGTCGCGGCGGTACACCAGCACCTCGCGCACGACGTCGGCTTTGTCCTTCTCTTTCTGCTCCAGATAGATGAGCGCCTTGTAGTCGCCGCCGTTGCGCTGGCGGTCGTCGATCTCGGCGAGCAGCTTCACCATGTCGGCCTTCTCGAGCGCGAAGGCGGGTGCCGCGGTCAGCGCGATGGCGAGTGAGACGAAGAGCGTACGCATTGTTGGTTACCCCACGTGAGACATGGCGGAGATCGGCTTGAGCCGGGCCGCGAGGAACGACGGAATCACCGAGATGATGGTGATCGCGCCGGTGATGAAGACGATGGCAAACACGATCCACCCGGCCGTGGGCGAGACGATCAGCTTCTCGCTCATCAGCACGAGCTGGGCGCCCTTCGGCAGCTTGATGGCGGCATTGTTGAGCACGACCGAGATGAGCCCTCCGAGCCCGACGCCGGCGACGGTGCCGAGCAGCCCGAGCAGGAAGCCCTCGGTCACGAACATCGCGAGCACGCTGCGTCGCTGCATGCCGACGGCCCGCAGGGTGCCGATCTCTCGAGTGCGCTCCCGAATCGAGATCCACATCACGTTCATGATGCCGACGCCGATGATGATGGTGAGCACGAAGATCACCGTGGTGGCCGCCACCGTGAGAATGGTGACGAACCACTGCACGAAGCTGGTCTCGTCCTCCCAGTTGGTGATGTCGAGCTTCTGCCCAGTCCACGACTCGCGGTTGACGCCGTCGAACTTCGCCCAGAACGGTCGCGGGTCGTTGTCCATCACCTCGAACCCTGCCTCGGTGAACGACTTGCGCAGTTGCTCCTGCACCTCTTTCACCTTCGTCAGATCTTTCACGTAGACCATCAAGGCGCCGGTGGTCTCGTCGTTGAGCTGGTAGAGGTTTCGCAGCCCCTGGGCGTTGATGAAGGTGTTCCAGCTCGAGAGCATGCCGATGTTCGAGGCGATGGCGACGACGGTGACGTCGATGGTGTTGTTGGTGCCCTTGAACGTCGCGGCCGAGAAGGTGAGCCTGTCGCCGACCTTCACGTCGAGCTTCTTGGCTTGTTCTTCGAAGAGCAGCAGGCCGTCGGGCCGCTTGAGCCCCTCGAGCGAGCCCTCTTTGACCTGCACGACCTTCACGAAGCCGGGCTCGTTCACGATGTCGATGCCGCCGATGCCGACCTGCATCGACCCGGTGTCGCTGATGAGCTTCGCCCAGCCACGACCACGCTGAATCACGTAGTCGAGATCCTTCACGTCGCGCTTCACGATGTCTCGCAGCTTCGAGTACTGCGTGACGATTGGGGCCGAGGCGCTCGAGGTCGACTTGTAGAAGCCGGCGACGTTCACGTGGCCGCTCATCAGCGTCGTCGCCGACACCAGGAGCGTCGTCTTCATGCCGACGTAGACGCCGGCGAGGGTGACGAGGAGCGCGGTCACCACGGCCACCGCAGCGCCGAGCAGGGTGGTGCGAACTCGATGTTGCAGCAGGCTGCGCAGCGCGATCAGCCACAGCATGGGGTCGAAGATGGTCATGGCGTCACTCGTCGGTCTGCATCGCGCGCAGCGGAGACACCCGCGTCGCGATCACGGCTGGGAAGAGCGTTGAAAGAAGGGTGACGATCAAGATGATGATCATCGCCACGGCCAGGTTGCCGCTCGAAAGCTCGGGCAACAGCCGGGGCCCCGAGAAGAAGAAGTAGGCGACGTCGTTCGGTGCGGCGATTCCGTGTGAGTGCAGCCAGCTCATCAGCGCCGCCCCCAGCACGATGCCCACCCCGCCGAACAAGATGCCGAGCACCACCGACTCGGTCAGCACCATCGTCAGCACCAGACTGCGTTGTGCGCCGATCGCGCGCATGGTGCCGATCATCTGCGTGCGCTGAATCGTCGCCATCATCATCGCGTTGTTGATGATCACCATCGCGATGCCGAAGATGAAGAAGACCGCGAGCAGCAGCACGCCGCGGAAGAAGTTGATGATCTGCCCGAGAATGCCCGAGGCCTGCTGCCACGAGACCGCCTTGATCTCGAGGTGGTCCTTCTCCGAGAGCGCGTTGATCTCGTCGATGGTCTGCCGCAGCCGCCGTGGGTCCTTCACGGTCAGCGCGGCGTTGAGCACCACGCCACCGTTGATCTCCGAGTCCGAGTAGACGCGCTTGACGAGATCGTCTTCTCGCAAGCGGCGACCCGCGCCCGTGAACGTCTTGTCTTCGTCGATCACGCCTGCGGTGGCTTCGGCGACGACCGTGGTGCCTTCACCGAACAACGAGTCTTCGGCGTTCTCGCGCGAGACCTGCTTGGCGCCCGTGTCTCGCTGCAGCTGCGCCAGCTCTTCCTTCTTGTCGGCGGTGAGGTAGCCGTACAGGTCGCGAAAGCTCATCAGGTCCATCAAGCTGGTGCCGCCGGCCAGCGGTGACTTCTCGAGACCGGTGAACGCGAACGTGCCGTAGACGCGCACGTTGACCGCCTGAATGGCGCCGCCGCGTGAGAAGGCCTTGATGGTGAGCGTGTCGCCGATGCGCACCTTGTACAGATCGACCATCGGCGCGATCTCGGCGTAGAAGTACTTCACGCGCTCCTCGAGGTTGGCGTCGGTCGTGTCGAAGAACGTCGAGAGCAGGGTGACGACGTCGCCGTCGGTCGACCCGAGGAACGCCTGCAGCTTCTTCGTCAAGTCGGCGGTCTTCACGTCGTCGAGCTGAAGGGCGATGTCGCGCGTCTGCGAGCGGTTCTCTTTCACGAACCGTTTGAGCTCGTCGTCGGTCGCGATCATTCGCCCCAGCGCGCGAGCGTCGAGCAGCTTGTCGAGGCGGCGGGCGTTCTTCAGCTTCATCTGCTCTTCGTAGAAGTGTTTGGCGACCAGGAAGCCGCGCTGGCCCTTCGGCACCCGGGTGCCGTCGACGATCTGCATGCGGTCGAACGACTCCTGAAACTTGTCGAGATCGGTGCCGAGGTAGCGCAGGAACATGAGCTGCGCGTCGGTGACCTGCGGCGCGATCTTGTTCTCGAGGAACTCGAGCGAGCCCCACGTGTCCTTCTCGAAGTCGTTCCAGAACTCTTCGCGTGAGACGCGCTCGAGCGCGGCCGTGACCTCGGGGTCGATGGCGTTGGCCTGGAGAATGGCGCGGCTCTTGGCCGAGTCAGACTCGAGCACCCTGATGATCTGCCGAACGTGTCGCCGAGTGGCCTCGATGCGGCGATCGAGCTCTTCACGGCTGAGCCCCTTGAGTCGCGGGTCGTCGAGCTGGCCGTCGCGCGCTTTGTAGAGATTGCGGAGCCGCTCGAGCGTCTGATCGACGATGTTGCCCGACGTGATCAGCGCGCCCGAGGTCCCCATGGGCACCACTTCCTTCACGTTCTCGACCTTCTCGAGCGCCTCCTTGATGCGGGGGAACTCGGTCACCGCCGCCAGCTCAGGGTCGCCGCCCATGCCGCCGTACAGCGACAGCTCGTCCTTCGACTTCGACGAGTAGATCTGAATATGGCCAGCGACCGACCCGACCACCGAGCGCGCCATCGACTCGTTGAGGCTGTCGAGCAGCCCGCCGATGACGACGAAGAGGAAGGTGCCGGCGAGAATGAGCCCGCCGATGATGAGGTTGATCGGGCTGGCGAGCAGGTTTCGCCAGGCGATCTGAATGAGCATGCCAAGCCGACTCATCACGCCCTCACTTCGCCCGAAGGCGCTTCACCCAGAGACAGCGCGTGGGCCACGGCGTCTTTCGCGCTCTCGCGGCCCAGCACCTTGCCGTCGGCCAGCCGGATGACGGCGTTCGCGTGCTGCATGACCTTGTGATCGTGCGTCGAGAAGATGAACGTCGTGCCCTTCTGCTGGTTGAGCGACTTCATCAGGTCGATGATCTGGTTGCCCGTCGCCGAGTCGAGGTTCGCCGTGGGCTCGTCGGCCAGCACCAGGAGCGGATCGGTGACGAGCGCGCGCGCCACGGCGACACGCTGCCGCTGACCGCCCGACAGCTCGCTGGGCCGGTGCTTGGCGTGCGTCTGCAGCCCGACCTGCTCGAGCAGCTGCATCACGCGATCGCGCCGCTCCTTCGCGCCCAGCTTGCGCTGCAGCAGCAGGGGGAACTCGACGTTCTGGAAGACCGTGAGTACCGACACCAGGTTGAACGACTGAAAGATGAACCCGATGGGGTTGAGGCGCAGATCGGTCAGCTCACGCTCGGTGAGCTTCGCCGTGTCTTTGCCGGCCACCTCGACCACGCCGCGCGTGGCGGTGTCGACGCAGCCGATGAGGTTGAGCAGCGTCGTCTTGCCCGAGCCCGACGGCCCCGCAATCGACAGGAACTCGCCCTTGAGCACCTCGAGCGAGACTCCTCGCAGCGCCTGCACCACCGTGGTGCCGAGCTGGTATTCCTTCACGACTTCGCGAATCGAGACGATGGCGTTCATGTTCTGGGTTCCGTAGCGCAATTGCAGCGGTCGATGATGAAGAACTGCGAAGGCAGGATGAAGGAGTCGGAGGGCCGCAACTCTTAGCCCCCACGCTTCTGAACGGCTCTGCGAAATTCAGCGGCGCCCGTGATCTCGCAGTCGCTCAGCTGAACGCCGTCAATGGTCAGGTCGGTGAGCTGAACGTCCTTCAGTGTGACGTTCTTGAAACGGCACTCCGAGAAGACGACCTTGCCGAAGCTGCACCCCTCGAAGCGCACCTTGTCGAAGCCCTTCTTTCGCCAGCCTTCCGAGCCCGAGAAGAGGACATCGTTGAAGGTGCTGTCGACGACCTCGACCTCGTCCATTCGAATGATGCGCAAGAACGTGGTGAGCCACCGCGAGCGGGTGAGGGTGAGATCGTTCACGTGCGCCCCGCTGACGTGCCCGTCGAGCAGCTCGCTGCCGTCGAGCGTGAGGTTCTGCAGGTGCACGCCCGAGAGCGCCACGTTCGCGATGGTCGACGTCGTGAGCGAGACCTTCTTGAGCGAAGACGATCGCACCTGCACCTCGCGGAGCAGCGCTTCGTTCGACAGCTGCAGCTGATCGAGGCTCGACGACGACACCTGGAGCCGATCGATCTGGCTTCGCTCGACGCGCAGCCCCTCGACCGAGGCGCTCGCGAACTGGGAGCCGAGCAGCTTCGAAGCATGCAGCGCGCCGTCGTCGAACCGCGTGGAGCGCAGCACGTTGTTCCTGAACTCCGACTCGGTGAGCACCAGGTGATCGATCGACGACATGCTCACCGTGTTCCCCTCGAAGACATGGTCGCGGCCGTCGAGCAGGCGAATGCGCGACATGCTCAGCTCGTTCGCCTCCAGCTCCGAAGCGCGCACCCCGGTCGTCGAGTTCGTTCCATCCATCGCCGAACGAACCGCATCGAGCACGTCGCCGAGAATGCTCGACGGCTTCGCGGCGGGTCGCTCCGGCTCGCGCATCTGCAGCGCTTCGATCAGTTGCGCCGCCTGGGCTTCGTCGATCGTTCCGGCCTTCGTCATCGAGAGAATGCGTTCGAGCTCCGATTTCATCGTTTGCCTCGACGTGGGGTGGTGGGTCTGGTGCCTGCTGCTCCGCGAAGCTCGTGAATGCGCTTCATCGCTTCGTCGAAAGTGATCTCCTTGCGCTGGAGTCGCTCGAGCACCGCGTCGACCGTTTCGGTCACGGCACCCTTCGTCTCGGGCGGCGCAGTTCGCGCCACCTTCTCGCGCAGCGCCGAAAGGCGGGTGCGAATGGTCGGGTAGCTGAGCCCCAGCGGCGCCTCCATGTCGCGAATGCGCCCCTCGCTCAGCACGAAGATTCGCAAGAGATGCAGATCATCGGCGTCGAGCGAGGCGAACTCGTTGAACTGGAAGGGCCCCTCGACCCGAACGCCGCAGCTCCCGCACTCCAGAACCGCAGGCCGGAGCGGGCCACGACAGGAAGGGCAGGCAATGCTCGCGTCGATTCGCGACATGTTGATGAAATAGCCATCAGGTCTCGATTAGTCAAGCGACATTTTAATCTATTAAAGTGTGCTTCGTTGGTGGGCGGCTTCGTTTGAATTGCCGCACCTCAGGCAATCCTCTAGCTTCCGCGGGTTTCGGGAGGCGACCTGATGTCTCTGAACGAAGAAGCCATTGCCGAGAAGCTCGCCGAGCTGGAGCCAGCGTGGGCTGGCAGGCCGAACCTCTTCACCAAGGAGATCGCCGCGAAGAACGCGAAGGCGATCGCTCCGAGGCTCGATGATTCGTTGCCCGCGATTCGTGGCGACGCAGCCGAAGCCCTCGGTCAACTGAAGGACCTCTCGGCGGTCGGGAAGCTGAAGGCGCTGCTGGCCGACGCCGATGCCGGTGTGCGTCGCTCGGCCGCGATCGCCCTCGCGGCGCTCGGCGACGAAGGCCTCGCCAGGGAGTTCGTGAAGAACCTGCTCGACTCGAGCGCGAAGGTCGTTGCCGGCGCAGCGACGGCGATCGGGTTGGCCGGTTACAAGGCCGGTGTTCCGTACCTCCTCAAGGCGTACCGCACCGAGCACCCGCGCGTGGCTGCCGCGGTCGCGACGGCTTTGGGCCAGCTCAAAGATCGTCAGGCAGTCCCGTGGCTCGTCACGGCGATGAAGACGGGGCTCGCTCCCGTCGAGGCCGCTGCTGCCCTGGGCGAATTGAATGATCCGGCCGCGACGCGGCCCTTGTGTGAGGCGCTCAACCACGAGCTCCCGGCGGTCCGCGCAGCAGCCGCCCGTTCACTCGGTCGCCTGGCGCAGGCTGGCAGCGTCGACTTCGTGTTGAAGGATCAGGCGCTCTCGTCGCTCCACAAACTCACGAAGGACTCGGACGAGCGCGTTCGTTTCTGCGCCGCCCTGGCGCTCGCCGGTTTCGGCGACCCCGTTGGACAGAACCACCTCAAGCAGCTTCTCGCTTCCTGACCGTCACTGGAGATCACATGGCCGCCCGCAAGAACGAAGAGCCTTCCCGCCCGCCGATGCCACAGCCCGAGTACCCGGCCATCGCGACTTTCGTCGACAAGGCCCAGCAGGCCGACATTGACGCCCTCTTTCAGTCCCTCAAAGACGGCCTCTCGACCATGAAGGGCCCGAAGGCCGAACAGGCCAAGAAAGTCTCGAAGGCCATCGAGCGGACCGAGGAGCTGATGTCGCACCTGCTCCAAGTGCGCGAAAAGATTGCGTCAGAGCGAAAGGGCAAGCGCTGAAGGGGTGGGGTTCGCAACTCACGATGCAGTTCGCCGAAAATGAG
>JAEUJR010000566.1 GCA_016793585.1 Archangium sp. | reverse complement strand
GCTCACCGCCTGCGGCGGGAACACCACGACGCCGACGCCCACCGGCCCTCAGCAGTACGACCAGACCCAGAAGCCCGTATCACCCAAGGGCACCATCTACGGTCGTGTCGTCGACATCGCGACCCAGAACCCGCTCGAAGGCGTGAGCGTGAAGGTGCTCGGCTCCGATGCGGCGCTCACCACGTCGGCTGACGGCACGTTCAAGCTCGACAACGTTGCGGTGAGCAGCACGTACACGTTCATCTTCGAGAAGCAGGGCTACCTGCGCACGCGCCAGACGGCCGCCATTCCCGGCAGCGCTGGCAACTCGCCGCTCGAGGGCGGCATCACGTCGTTCTCGCTCGAGATGTACCCGTCGACGGGCACGGTGACTGGCTTCGTCTTCCTCCCGAACGGCCGCCCGGCGCCCAACGCCACTGTCTATGTCGACCAGCGGAGCTTCGGTGAGTCGGTCGTCACGACGCAGACCGGCGCCGACGGCGCCTTCAGCCTCGCTGGCCTCGCCACGCGGCCGTCGGGCGTTTCGCACACCGTGTACGCGCAGTGGTACGACGAGAACGGCGACATGCAGGCGGACTACAGCACGACGAACAGCTTCGTCACCGTGTTCCCCGGCCAGGCTGCCCGCACCTTCATCAACTACAGCAACGTGCAGCTGCGGCTCGTCGCTTCGAACATCGTCGACGGCGAGATTCCGGCGGGCGAAGACCTGCAGTTCACCTTCTCGGTGCCGCTCTTCACGGGAACGCTGCAGGGCTCGACGGCGCGCCCCTGGGTGCTCACCAACACGACGCTCGGCAGCATCGACGTGCCCGCCGAAGGCACGTTCATGAGCCCCACGGTGCTGCGCGTGAAGCCGGCCCTGAACTCGCTGCAGGAGGGTCAGTCGTACCGCATCACGCTGGCGCTGCGCGCGGCCTCGCTGTCGCAGGGCACGGGCATCGACTTCAACCAGTCGTTCGACTTCCAGGTTCGTGCCGCCGCCGTCATGCCGTACACGACGCAGGTGACGGGCCTCGCGGTCACCAACCCGAACCCCGTCGCGCCGTACCCTGAGACGGCGTTCGACTACGCCCAGAACCAGTTCTACGTGTCGTTCACGCCTGCGGCGGGTGCGGTTCGTTATGAAATCTACGCGCGCGATACGGCGAACATTCCCAACTTCACGCGGGTGCAGGTGTTCACCGCCGACGGGTCGCCTCGCTACCAGCGCACCGTGAGCCTCGGCTCGCCGTTCACCAACAACTTCTCG
The DNA here is from genome assembly GCA_016793585.1 of Archangium sp. Next base: position 9,546 of record JAEUJR010000566.1, on the reverse strand, counting down.
GGCGGCCTGCTCGCTGCCGGCAACCGCGTCACCTTCGCGGTCGTTGGCGTCGATGCCTACGGAGCCCGCGCGCCGCTGATGAGCGCGCCGACGGTCGAAGTGCGCGACACGATTCCACCGCGCGTGACCTCGGGCCCGAACCTCGTGCCGCCGCTGAACGTGAACACCGTCGACGCCATCAACGACGGCACGACGGCTTCGACGATTCAGCTGCGCATCAACTACAGCGAGCCGATGGATCCCGCCTCGATGGTCACCTACACGTCGAACGCCACCAACGCACCGATGGCGGCCTTCCGCTGGGACCCCGCCAACACGAGCTCGGGCATTCTCACGCTGACCATTGGCGCCGGCAACGACGCCACGGGTAGCTTCGTGATTCGCGGCGGCAAAGACGGCTCGGGCAACGACCTGCAGCAGGCAGGCGACCTCGTCGGCTTCCTGGGCGGGCGACGCGAGCTGCTCCAGACGCCTGACTTCCAGAACGGCACCATGTGCGGCCTCGGTACGTCGTGGGTGGCCAGCACTCTCAACGGCGGGCCCACGCCGACCACCATCAACAACAACGGGTCCGTCACCGGAAACGTCAGCCCGTGCGCTGCGGTTCTGGGCTCGGTTCCGGGTGGTATGCCCGGCACGGGTCGGTCCCGAATTCTGCAGGGCATCACCCTGCCTTCGCTGATGAACACGGGCTTCCGCCTGGAGGCGAACGCTCGTTACCGCCTGGTGAACGTTCCCAACTCCGCGATCAGCGCCGTTCCTGCGTACACGATGCGGTGCTTCTTCGCCGACACGAACGACGCGCCCTTCGCGATTCCGCTGAACCTGTTCGGCTCGACTCCGGCCATTCCGACCGTCAGCCCCAGCTACACCACCGCTGGTCCACTCAACATCAGCGCTCAGGCCGGCAACCAGGTTCGCCTCATCTGCGAAGTCGAGAACACCAACATGATGGCTCCGGGTTTCGGCGCCATGTACCTCGACGAGATGTCGGTGGCGTTGGTGAAGCCGACCACGCTCTGAGTCGCGTCCCGTTCTGAAGCACCGCGGGCCGGGAGGGCGACTTCCCGGCCCGTCGTGTTTCTCGCAACCTCTCTCATCGGCTGATGATCAGCCCACCTGAACGCACAGTGTCTGCCTTGCGGGCTAGTGCGGTCGAGCGATGATGCACGAAGCCCTTCGGGGCGACGAAAGGAGGTGGTGCCTTGCAGAGACACGAACAAGGAACCATCTCCGCGGCGAACCTCTGAGGCCTTGCAGCCCAGAGTAACCGCGGAGTGGTCAGTCAGCTTCGAGGGCCGCCTGCTCGTTCTGGAGGCGGCCCGCTTTTTTGTCGAGTACGCCTGCCTTCGATGCCGCGCCTGCCAGACGACTTTCAGCCCGCGACGTTTCTCTCGAACGGGCACGCGCAGACGTTCTTCGCGGCGCTGCGTCGCAAACCGGCGCGCCCTGCACTCGAGCGCCGCCGCTTCGACACACCCGATGGTGACTTCGTCGACGTCGACGTGCTGCACGGAGAGAAGCACGCGCCCACGGTGCTGCTCCTGCACGGCCTCGAGGGCTCGTCGTCATCGTCGTACGTCTCGGAGCTGCTGCGGCTCTTCGCGGAGCGGAAGTGGAACGCGTGGGCGCTCAACTTTCGTGGCTGCTCCGGAGAGCCGAACCGCACCGCCGCGTCGTACTGCTCCGGAGACACGCGCGACCTCGCCTTCCTCGTCGAGCAACTGCCCGGCCCGCGCTTCGCCATCGGCTTCTCACTCGGCGCGAGCGTGCTGCTGAATGGACTCGCGAAGCTGCACGTTCCCCTCGACGCAGCGGTCGCGGTGAGCCCACCGTTCCAGCTGGCCATCAGCGCGAAGGCCATCGACGCACGCGGCGGCTTCGGGCCGGTGTACCTGAACCACTTCCTGCCCTCGCTGAAGCAGAAGGCGCTCGGCATGGCGGCGCGGTTTCCCGACCGGCTCGACGCAAGCGTCATTCGTGACGTGCGCACGATTCGCGACTTCGACCATCACGTCACCGCGCGCGTGTTCGGCTTCGAGTCGGCCGAGGACTACTACGCGCGGTGCTCGACGAACGGCCGGCTGCACGAGGTTCGAGTGCCGACGCTCATCATCACGGCCGATGATGACGCCATCGCGCCGGCGGGCTCACTCACCCAGACCGGGCTGCCCGAGACGATTCACCTGCTCCGCACGCGACACGGCGGACACGTCGGCTACGTCGCAGGCACGCCGGTGGCTCCCCGATGGTGGGCCGAGACGCGCGCCGTCGAGTGGCTCCAGCAGCAGCTCACGACGCAGAGGTGATTGCGACCTCGCCCAGCGCGCTCACGTCGAAGCGCGTGGTCCGCAGCACGGCCGAGACCGGCAGCGCTCCATAGAGGTGGGGGAAGAGGTCTCCGTCAGCAGGCTCGAACCGAACGTCGAGGCCGGTCGGGTCGAGCTCGAGCAGCACAAGCTGAGACTGGCCCTTGAAGAAGCGGCCGGCAGTCTTTCGCCATTGGGCGCTCGTCGAGAGGTGAATGAATCCCTCGGCGTCGAGCGAAGGTGCGCGGTAGGTGCCGAGGGCCTTCGCACGCTCCCAAGTCGACGCGGTGGTGATGTGAAGAAGAGCGTTCACGGGCAATTTGGAATGGAGCCCCCGTCGGGCAGAGAACACAAGGGGCAGGGCCCTGAAGAGACGGCCATCACCGTGAGCACGATGAGCCCGACGAAGGCTGGAGAGCGTGGCTCGAACCGCACGAACACCGAGCGAGGCGTAGCATGCGCTTGCAGCCCGTCGCGGAGGTATCGAGGATGCCCGCCGTGCCCCGCGTCAGCGTGCTCGTGCCATGCCTGAACGAACGAGAGAACCTCGACGAGCTGTGCGCGCGCGTGTCGCCGGTGCTCGACGCCATCGATGGAGAGCTCGTGCTCGTCGACGACGGCTCGACCGACGGCAGCCACGCCGAGATGCTGCGGTTGGCGGCGCAGCACTCGCGCATCGTCGTGCTCCACCACGAGCGGCGCCGCGGCATTCCCCAGTCATGGAGCACTGCCCTCACGCGCGCCTCCGGTGAATGGGTCGCGAGCCTCGACGGCGATTTGCAGTACCGGCCGGAAGAGTTGCCCGCGTTGCTCGAGCACGCGCGCTCACGCGGCATCGACTTCGTGCAGGGCGCACGGCGACGCGTCGAGAGCGAAGGCCCGCTGCGCCAGGTGCTCTCACGCGGCCTCAACACGGCGCTCAACGTCGGCTTCGGCACGCAGGTGAGCGACCACAAGTCGGCCTTCTTCGTCTGCCGTCACGCGCACCTGGTGACGCTGCTCCAGCACCGTCATCACTTCAGGCACTGGCAGTGTTTCATCGGCGTCTCGGCGCGCGCGCTCGGGCTCTCGTGTGACGAAGTGCCGGTGACCTTCCAGCGCAGGCGGCGTGGCGCTTCGGCGTTCGGAGCGATTCCGTGGAAGTCGACGCTCGAGGTGATGGCCGACTTCGTGCCCGCGCTTCGGCTGTACGGCAGACGGAGCTCACGATGAGACTCGAGGGCCACCGCGTCTTCGAAGACCCCGACGAGCACGTCGCGCTGGTGACGAAGACGTTGCGAATTGCTGCTCAGCGATGGCGAGACATCGTGCAGCGCTGGTGTGACGAGACGCCTGCCTCCGCGCCGCTGGAGCAGCGGTTGTCACTGCTCGCGCGCTCCTTCGCCGGCCCACTCCCGCCGCTCTCGGCGCCGTGTCCCCTCTGCAACGGCTCCGCGATGGCGTGCACCGATGACGGGGTGCTGACGATGGGCCGCTGCTCCTCGTGCGGTCACGGCGTGCTGCTTCGCGGAGCCGCGCCACCGTCGACGTACGACGCGCACTACTACGAGACGAAGCGCTCCGATGGCGCGGGCTACGATGCGTATGCAGCCGAGCGCGGCTATCGCGAGCAGAAAGGGAGGCGGCTCATCGAGCGGCTGCAGGCGCTCCATCCCTCCGCGCGAACCCTGCTCGAGGTCGGCTCCGGATTCGGGTTCACACGTGCAGCAGCAGAACAGCTCGGGCTTCGCACCACCGGCGTCGACGTGAACCCTGCCGCGGTGGCGACGTGCCGCTCGCTGTACGGCTTCGACACCGTCACCGGCACCTGTCGCGACGTCGCGGGCCAGTTCGACGTGGTGCTGTACCAGTTCGTGCTCGAGCACCTCGCCGACGTGCGCGCCGAGGTGAACGATGCCTTTGCCCGGTGCGCTCCCGGCGGCCTCGCCTGCTTCATCGTGCCCTCGATGGATGCGCTCGAGCGTGAGGTCTTCGGCGCGAAGTACCGCTCGTTCCGCGCTGACCATCTGCACGTCTTCTCGCGCCGCTCCATCGAGGTGCTGCTGGTTCGCGCCGACTTCACCGACGTTCGCATCACCAGCGAGTGCAACCTGCACCTGCTGGCCGGCTTCCTCACCCACGACGAATGCACGGCGCTCTACGCGCGAGGGCTCGGGCCAGACCTCGTCGTGACCGCCAGGAGACGCTGATGCAGTTTCCCTTCACGCTCATTCCCGACCTCAGCGACGAGCTGCTCACCCGCTACCGGCAGCACGTCGACTCCGACGCGAGCGGCTGGCATCGGCGCTTCACCGAGAGCATCTGGCGGCGCCATCAACACCCGAGCAACGCGCGCCTGAGCGGGTGGACCGGCCCCGAGGACAAGAAGCGGCGGCTGCTGCACTTCTTCGACGAGTACGGCGTCGAGGGGCGCAACTTCGTGCTGCGCAACGCGTACCTCGTCATGAACGTCACTCTCCCGAAGGAGCACGTCGACGAATACGAACACACCATTCGTGAAGGGTTGCGGCAGGGCGAATGGAAGGAATTGGGAAATGGCCGATTTCTGCGCGGCGACCTCGAGACGACGCTGACGCGCCGGCGTGTGCACCCGATGGACGTCGAGCGGAACAACGTCATTCCTGCACACTTCGAGAACCTCGACGTGGTGGTGAAGACCGCGTCGTACCGGCCGCCCGAGGGCTGGGCCGAACGGCCATGGCGGGTGTTCTTCGACGTGGGCCTGCGCAAGACGCTCACGCGGCAGGAGCCCACCTTCATCGAGCCCGAGCGCTTGAAGGACTTCTTCCCGGCGCAGCTCGAGCTGGGCTGCGGCCCCTCCATCGAGGCCGGCATTCCGCACCTGTCGACGCTGCACCGCATCTACGGCGTCTCACAGGCGAACTACGGCTTCATCTTCCGCGCGCAGCACGACGGGCTGCTGTCGCTCTTCCGCGACCCCGAGGCGAAGTACCGCGAGATGACCGACATCTACCGGGCGTGCCTCGTCGCGGGCTCCACCGACTTCTACGCGCAGCTTTCGCGGCTGCATCACGCCGGGCACCTCGTCGGCCCCGTCATCACCAACAACTTCGACTCGCAGTGCGCGGTGCTGGGGCTGCCCGAGGTCTCGCTGCGCCGCTACGACTGGGGCCCGTACTACCCGACCATCGACTACGACCCGCGCGCGAAGAGCCTGTTGGTGGTGGGCGTGCACGCCGACCGGCGCCTGGTGCAGATGCGGGCGCGCGAGCGTGGGCTCACGGTCGTCTACGTCGACCCCGAGGCGTACATCGCTCCCGACGGCGGCAGCATTCCGTACCCGGTGGAGGCCCCACAGGCCGGCGACTTCTTCGTACGCGCGACGGCCTCCGAGGCGTTCACCCGCCTCGCCCGCGTCGTCTGAGGAGCTGCCCCCATGAAGCTGGTGCCAGGCGTGTTGGTGGTGCTCAACGGCGTGGTGCTGCTCGGGCAGCTGTGGCCCGAAGGTGCGCGCCGTTCGCGCGCGCGGTGAACATCGCGTTCCTCGCCGGGAACCTCGTCTGGCTGCTGCGCTCGCTGCGCGCTTCCCCTGCCCGGCCGGGCTGACTACGAGGCGGGCCATGCGTCGAACGCCTCGTGCTTCACCGCGGGACCGCATTCTCGAAGGCGCGCTGGCGACGTTTGCGGCTCACGGCACCGAGGCCTCGAGCGTGCAGGCGGTGGCCGACGCCGTGGGCATGAGCAAACAGGCCCTGCTGCACCACTTCCCCACGAAGGAGAAGCTGCGCGAAGGGGTGTACGAGCTGCTCGCGCTTCGGCTTCGCGACCAGCTGCCTGCCGTCGCCACCGAGCTCGTCAGCCGCTCGCACGACCGCTACCGCGCGCTCATCGAGCTCGTGCTCGAGCGCTTCGACGACAACGAAGAGCCCTCACGCTTCCTCGCCTTCGAGCTGCTCGAGCGCCCCGGTGCGGTGCTCGCCTGGCTGCAGACCGAAGCCGCGCCGTGGCTGGGCCTCATCAAGGGCGTCGTCGAGCAGTCGAAGGACTTCAAAGACGGCTTCGACCCCGAGGCCCACGTCGCGGTGCTGGGCGCGATGATGCTCATGCAGAGCGCGCTCGTGCCCCGGTCTGACAAACGCTGGCGCCAGCGCATGAAGCGGGCCGTCGTTCGCGCGATGCATCTGAGCAGCCACCTCGACCCCATCGCCCCGAAGCGCCGGTGAGGTGGTTGCCAGACGGTCATGAACTCCTTACCATCTGGTAAGTCATGACGACCCCCGCCCCACAACCGCCGCACCTGCCCCGCTGGCCCCTCGTCGGTCACCTGCCCCGTGTGCGCAGCGAGGGCATGCTGAGCCTGCTCGAAGACTCGTGGCGAAAGCTCGGAGACGTCTTCAGCGTCGACGTCGGCATGCACGCGGTGGTGGTGGCGCACCCCGACGGCATCAAACGAATCCTCGCGGGCAACGCGAAGAACTACGTCAAGGGCGGCACCTACGACGGCGTTCGGCGTGTCATCGGAAACGGCGTGCTGGCGCTCGAGGGTGACGCGTGGAAGGCGCGGCGCACGCTGATGAACCCGGCGTTCCACCGCGCCGCACTCGGCAAGCTCACCGAGGCGATGGCGCAGACGGGCCAGCTCGTGTTCGACGGGCTGCTGAAGAAGCACGGCGGGCCCTTCACCGTCGACGCCCATCGCGAGATGGTGAAGCTGACGCTCGACGTGGTGACGGTGGCGCTCTTCGGCCGCGAGCTGCTCGGCTCGGCCGACATCTCGTACGAGTCGCTGGGCGCGGCGCTCGAGCTGGTGAGCGAACAGGGCAATGGCTTCGTGATGCCGAAGTGGGTGCCCACGCCCGGCAACCGCAAGTTCCACCGGACGATGGCCGAGGTCGAAGGCGTCATCTACCGCGTCATCGAGGCTGGCCGGCGACGCCCACCCGGAGACGGCACCCTGCTCTCGATGCTCATTCACAGCATCGACGCCGAGACGAACCGCCCCCTCACCGACCAGGAGCTGCGCGACGAGGTCTTCACGCTCTTCGTCGCTGGCCACGAGACGACCGCGCTCACGCTGACGTGGCTCTTCACGCTGCTGCACGGCCGCGACGACGTGATGAAGGCGATGAAGGAAGAGGTCGACCGGGTGCTCGGCGGTCGCGAGCCCGGCTTCGAGGACTACCCGAAGCTCGGCTACCTGCGGCAGGTGGTGGACGAGACGCTGCGGCTGCGCGGGCCCGTCGCGATGACGGCGCGCAACGTGGTGGCCGACGACGAGGTGCTGGGCGTGCGCGTTCGCGCAGGCGACGTGGTGATGCCGTACTTCTACGGTGCGCACCGGCACAGAGACTTCTGGGCCGACCCCGAGCGCTTCGACCCGGGCCACTTCGCTCCCGAGAAGGCGCAGGGCCGCAACCCGTGGAGCTACCTGCCCTTCTCGGCCGGCCAGCGGCAGTGCATCGGAAACACCTTCTCGCTCGTCGAGACGGTGATGCTGCTGGCCCAGCTGATCACCCGCTTCGACGTCGAAGTCGACCCGAGCGTGCAGGACGTCAAGCCGGTCGCGATGGTGACGGTGCGGCCCGACCGGCCGGTGATGGTGAAGCTCACCCCACGCGTTGCCCGGAGCTGAGGCTCAGCGGTCGCACGCGCGTCGGCACTCGGCGACGCACTTCGACTTGTTGCTGGCAGCGGCGCACTGCGAGTTGCACTTGCGTTTGCACTTCGTCGCCGCGTCGTCGCCGATGGCGTGCGGGGCGGCGGCGGCGCACTCGTCGAGCTGCTGCGCCTGCGGGGGCGTGACGGGAGACCACATCAGAACCACGAGCGGCACGAGCAGGAGCTTCATCGGGGCACTTCCTCAGGCGCTGGAGGAGACTTCGCCGGAACGACGCCGGGCCGTCACCAGTGTCGCACGGAATCGTCAGGCAGCCCGGGCGGCGGTGACGACGAGGCGCGGGAGCCGCACCACGAAGCTCGTCGGCCAGCCCGGAGCGTCCTCCACCGAGATGGAGCCGCCGTGCGCGTCGACACACAGCTTGCAGAAGTAGAGCCCCAGGCCCCACCCGACGCGGCGGTTCTCTTTCGCGTCGGCACCCTGCGTGAACTTGTCGAACAGCGTCGGCCGCACGTGCGGCGGAATCGGGGCGCCGTCGTTGCGCACGAAGAGCAGCACCTCTCCGCCCTCTGCGCGCGCTTCGAGCTGCACTCGACCCGAAGGCGGCGTGTAGCGGAGCGCGTTGCTCGACAGGTTCTCCAGCGTTCGCATCAGCAGGCTCTGGTCGCCATCGAACGTGAAGTCCTCTGCCTCGACCGTGACCGTCACCTGCCGGGAGCGCGCCTGCGCCGCGAGCTGCTTGCCCAGTGACTGCAGCATCGTGCGCGCGAGCACCGGCTCGGCCTGCAGCGGCAGCGCGTTGGCCTCGAGCTTCGAGATGTTCAAGAGGTCGCCAATCATGCCAGTGAGTCGGTCGGTGACCTGCCGCGACTCGGCGACGGCCTGCGTGACGTCTTCGTCGTTCAACGCGCCGACTTCACCCTTGAGCCAGTCGAGGTTGGCCTTCACGGCGCTCAGTGGGGCACGCAGGTCGTGCACGAGCAGCGAGGTGAGCACGTCTTTCTCGGTCTGCAGCGTCGAGAGCTGCCGATTCCGCGCCTCGGCCTCCTCGTACAGCGTCGCGATGGTGGCCCGCGCGTCTTCGAGCTTCTGCACGCGCTCGGTCTCGAGCCGGTGCGCGACCTCGAGCGACGCCGCCGAGCGCACCATCGTCACCAGCCGCCGCACGAAGCCTGCCTGCGCCAACGCCGCTGCCGCGAGCACGACGACTGCGCTCAGCTGCGCGCCGAGGCCAACGCCCGCCTGCCGCATGAGCGCCACCTGGAGCGGCGCTGCGAAGAGCGCGGTGGCGAGCGTGGCGTCGCGATGCATCGACGAACCCGCCAGCAGCACCAACAACGAGAACAGCCCGAGCGAGAAGCCAGCCACGCCCGCGGGGAACGGGCTGGTCGGCAATGCGAGCATCTGCAGGGCGAAGACGAACAACACGTCGACGAGGAACGAGAACGCGCCCACCTGGTGCACCCACTGCCGGAAGCGCAGCTGGAAGATGGCGAGCGCGAAGAGCGCGTAGGGAACGAGCGGCTTCAGGTACGGCTCCCAGCCCTCGTCGCCCTGCGCGGTGTGCCAGCCCACGAGCGGCACGAACACCAACACGGCGAAGGCGCGAACGCGGGAGGCGAACGCGAAGGCCCGGGCCGACTGCTCTGCGAGTGCGCT